>JANRAA010000257.1:1373-15994 GCA_030728235.1 Flavobacteriales bacterium | reverse complement strand
CTACTTCTGCACGTATTTCTGTTCAGCGCTAATAGGTACAACATATAAAATTCAAAGCCCACCCGAAAAAGGGTGGGCTTTTCTTTTGTGGTTTCTTGGAGTTAAGATTTCACCATTTTAACTACCTTTCAAACTTAGAGTGACCCTATGCCATTTAACGCTGTTTTCTCCTGGTTTATAAAGAAACGCATTCATCAAATTGAACTGTTCAAGAAGTACCCGATGGAGGTGCAGCAAGAATGGTTTGATAGGCTGGTGGAGAATGGCGCACAAACAACTTTTGGAAAAGCACATGGGTTTTCGGTCGGCATGAGTCTGGCAGACTTCAAAAAGAACGTCCCTGTTAGAAACTACGAGTCACTCAAGCCCTATATCAACAGAGTTCGTGAGGGTGAGCCAGATGTTTTATGGCCCACCAAAACCCGTTGGTTTGCGAAGTCGTCGGGGACAACAGATGCACAGAGCAAGTACATTCCTGTGACCAAAGAAGCGCTTGAAGATTGTCATTACAAAGGAGGCAAAGATCTGCTAGCCATGTATTATCATAACAATCCCGACGCTAGACTCATAACAGGTAAACATTTGGTTGTTGGGGGTACTAGCAAGCCGAATGAAGAAGGGGTGGAAGGGTACTCAGGCGATTTGTCGGCCATCATTATTCAGAATTTACCACTGTGGGTTGAATTTCGGCGCACCCCTGCACTCGAAATCGCCCTTCACGATAACTGGGAAGAAAAAATTGATCGGATGGCATATGCCACCATGAATGATGACGTAGCTATTCTGGCCGGGGTTCCATCTTGGACGTTACTTCTCTTGAAAAGGATTCTTGAAATCAAAGGAGTAGATGACATCAACGAAGTTTGGCCGAACCTCGAATTGTTTATGCATGGAGGTGTTAGCTTCAAACCATATAGGGCGCAATTTGAATCCATCATCTCTTCAAAGGGGATGAACTACGTTGAAACTTACAATGCGAGCGAAGGTTTCTTCGGTATTCAAGACAGATTGGATTCTGATGAGATGTTGCTGATGCTCGACTATGGAATCTATTATGAATTAGTGCCCTTAGAAGAGTTGGGTAAAGACTTTCCAATCACGCTCACCTTGCAAGAGTTGGAATTGGGACATGTGTATGCCATTGTGATTAGCTCAAATGCTGGTTTGTGGAGATATCTGGTTGGAGATACCGTTCGGGTTACCTCTACTTTTCCATTTCGGATACAAGTAGCGGGCCGCACCAAACTCTTCATCAATGCATTCGGAGAAGAGGTTGTTATCGACAATGCAGAAGATGCAATTGCTAATGCTTGTCGACTTCACAATGCCATGGTAAATGATTATACCGTTTGTCCGATATACATGTCTGACCAACATCAAGGCGGTCACGAATGGCTAATCGAGTTCTCGACTCCACCAGCATCCTACGAGCAGTTCATGGTTGATGTTGATAACCGTTTGAAGGAGTTGAATTCTGATTATGCCGCTAAGCGTGCGTTTGATTTGAACATGGGTTCACCAACACTCAAAGTCTTAGCTCCGGGCACTTTCTATGAGTGGTTGAAGTCGAAAGGGAAGCTGGGCGGACAGCATAAAGTTCCAAGGTTGAGCAATGATCGAAACATTGTGGAATCAATATTGCAATTTTCGGAATTGGTATGAATTGGATATTGATAGCGATTTCAGTTTTTGGGATAGATCATTGTTGGGATACACGGGCCAATGATTTCCTTGTTGATGATTTGGGTTATCTCTATACCATTTCTGATTTTTCATTGGTGAAACACCGCGACAATGGCGATACACTGTTTGTGTACAGTCGGATGGATCTAGGGAAGATCTCACAAGTAGATTTAAGTAATCCATTGAGGCCAATTGTGTTTTATGAAGAAACCAGTAACCTGTGCATTTTAGACAACACACTGAGTGAGCAGCGTTTGCTATCATTGTGGAATAACAACTTTGGCATGGTTGAGATGATTGCCTCGGGAGTGAATCAGCAGTTTTGGGTATATGACGCAATTAATAAAGAATTGCTTTTGGTTGATGAACGGATGGAGATTCGGGCGCAGTCGGGATATCTCCCAGGCATCATTGGCGGGGATATAGCCCTTGTCGGAATGGCCGAGCGACATGAGCAACTGTTTATTGCTGATGGCAATTATGGTATATGGATTTTTGATCGTTTTGGAACCTTGACTCATCGTGTGAGGTTTGAAAATATTGAGGCCATCCGAGCGCATGCAGATGCCATATCGATACGATCTAAAGAAGGCTTTTACACCTATTCATATGCATCAAGAGATATCGCAGGAATAGATGTTTCTGCGGAACGCTTCGATCAAGTAAAGAACAAGCAATTTATTTTTCAACAAAATCGTATTTGTGTCCGCCAGAATTGACTTTTTGTCTGGCAGAAGCAGAACTTTTTGGTACCTTAGTTCCCTTTCTAAATCGAAGTTAAATGCACCTAGCTATAGCCGGTAATATCGGGTCTGGGAAGACCACTCTAACCACGCTTCTTGCCAAACATTATAAGTATCAACCTCATTATGAGAACGTTGATGATAACCCATATTTGAATGACTTCTACAAAGACATGCAAAGATGGTCGTTCAATTTGCAAATCTATTTCTTGAATTCACGTTTTTCGCAACTGATGGATTTGCGTAAATCTGGTGCGAAGATTATTCAGGATCGCACCATTTATGAAGACGCATATATCTTTGCTCCGAACTTGCACGCGATGGGCTTGATGACCACACGTGATTTCGAGAACTACATGGATCTTTTTGGTTTGATGGATGAATTCCTTAACCCGCCAGACCTTATGATTTATTTGCGTGCCAGCGTGCCAGCTTTGGTTGCGAACATCCAAAAACGAGGACGTGAGTATGAAGAGGCCATCCGACTCGACTATTTAACGCGATTGAACGAGCGTTACGAAGCATGGATTTCGACGTATGACAAAGGTAAGTTGTTGATTATTGATATCGACAATAACCGTTTTCATGAAGAGTCTGAAGACCTAGGGAAGATTATTCAGGCAATAGATGGAGAGTTGAACGGACTATTTTGATATCAGCTTTTCAAAAGATGAAATTATAGACAATAAAAAAGCCCGATCACTCGGGCTTTTTTATTGGTCAGCAACTAATAATTAGTTCTGCTGAAGAGCTTTTACTTTGAAAGTAATCATGATTTCGTCGCTGATTACTTTGTCGCCAACTACGTCGAAGAATTTCGAAGAACCGTAGCGGACATCAAAATCAGTTCTGTCGAAAATCAAAGTGCCAGAAATAACTGCCCCATTGGTTCCTGTGCTAGCAAGAACGGCATTGCCTGTAACAACTTTCTCTTTGCCTTTGATATTCAATGTGCCTTGGAATTCTGCTTTATGATCAACAGATTCAACACTCTTAATTTGGAAAGACGCAGTAGGATGATTCTCTACGTCGAAGAAGTCAGCACTTTTGAGGTGACCTTCTAATTTCCCACGTTCTTCAGTTGGGAGGTCGGTATCTGTCAATGTGGTCATGTCTACAGAGAAGTCTCCAGAAACCAATTTTCCATCAGTGAAAGATAATTTCCCACCTGCGAAAGACAAAAGACCTGTGTGAGAAGAACCGATTACTTTGCTTCCTTTCCACTGCACATTAGAACCTTTTGTATCGAGCTTGTACACCCCATCAGCAGGTGGTGTTAATGAAATCTCATCATCTTTCACCATGTTCACTTCTTCAGGATTGCGACCGGTAATTGCAGCTGCCATGCAGCGACGGAATTGCTCATCGAATGCTTCTACTTTACGGGCATCATCACAAGCCGTTTTTTGAACCTGATCTTCACCTTTATAAAGGTCTACACAATCGCAAGGCTCAAGTTTTTTTACTTCTGGCTCACTACCGCACGATGCGATGAAAAGACCAGCAGCGATGAAAAGGACAAATTTTGCTTTCATTTTAAAGGTATTTGGCGTTAAATGCTCTTTTAATTATTGAGCAGTATTCCATTGAGCCACCTCAGCTGCTTCTGCTGTTTCAGCAGGAACTGAGATTTCATTTTGAGAATGGGTAGAACCTTCTTTGTGGTTCTTCTCTCCCAAAATTGGAGCGATTACCAATCCAACCAAACAAGTTAGTTTGATAAGGATATTCATTGATGGTCCAGAAGTATCTTTGAATGGGTCACCAACGGTATCTCCAGTAACAGCTGCTTTGTGAGCATCAGAACCTTTGAAAGTCATTTCACCGTTGATCATTACACCTGCTTCGAATGATTTCTTAGCATTGTCCCATGCTCCACCAGCATTGTTTTGGAAGATTGCCCAAAGCACACCAGATACAGCAACACCAGCCATGTAAGCTCCTAGCGCTTCAGCGCCCATCAAAAAGCCCATGATAATTGGAGTGATGATAGTAATGGCTCCAGGGAGCATCATTTCTTTCAACGCTGCTTTCGTAGAAATCTCAACACATTTGCCGTATTCAGGTTTTCCAGTTCCGTCCATGATGCCTGGAATCTCGCGGAATTGACGACGCACTTCCATAACCATTTCCATGGCAGCTTTACCTACAGACTTCATCGCCAATGCAGAGAAAACAACTGGTATCATACCACCGATAAACAAAGCGGCAAGTACATCTGCTTTGAAGATGTTGATGCCTTCAATACCCGTGAAAGTTACATATGCAGCAAACAAAGCAAGTGCTGTAAGCGCAGCAGATGCAATTGCGAAACCTTTACCCACTGCTGCAGTTGTGTTACCAACTGAGTCTAGAATGTCGGTACGTTGACGCACTTCAGCTGGTAGTTCACTCATTTCAGCCACACCACCTGCGTTATCTGCGATCGGACCGAAAGCGTCGATTGCCAATTGCATTGCAGTTGTGGCCATCATCGCAGAAGCTGCGATAGCAACACCGTAGAATCCAGCCAATGCGTATGAACCCCATATCGCAGCAGCGAAAAGGATAACCGAAGAAGCAGTTGAAATCATACCTGTAGAAAGTCCAGCGATGATATTCGTTGCAGCGCCTGTAGCAGAGTTCTGGACGATATTCATAACAGGCTTCTTACCAAGCGCAGTGTAGTATTCTGTGAACATTGAGATCAAATACCCAACAGACAAACCAACCAATGTCGCGTAGAAGACATGACGGCTAGGGATATCTTTCAAACCTTCACCGAAGAATTTCATTCCTGTGATGGTTTCAGGAAGCAACCAATCAACCAAAAACCATCCTGCGATAGCAGATAGAATGATAGAGGCGATGTTACCTATGTTCAAAGCGCGCTGAACGTCAGCTTCTTTCGCGCTGTTATCTTTAATGCGAACAAGGAAGGTTCCAATGATAGATGCGATGATACCAACTCCTGCAATCATAAGAGGAAGGAGGATAGGCCCCATGCCGTTGAAGGCTGCTTCAATTTGCCCTGAATCAGCCATGTCTTTAATGATGTAGTTACCTAGCACCATCGACGCCAAAACGGTTGCAACATAAGAACCGAACAAGTCAGCACCCATACCTGCAACGTCACCTACGTTATCACCTACGTTATCCGCAATAGTGGCTGGGTTACGAGGGTCATCTTCTGGAATTCCAGCTTCTACCTTACCAACAAGGTCAGCACCAACGTCGGCAGCCTTGGTATAGATACCACCGCCAACACGAGCGAATAATGCGATTGATTCAGCTCCTAGCGAGAAACCGGCAAGGGCTTCAAGGGCAACTGTCATGTCGTTATAGAAATTCCCCCCTTCTGTCATGAATTGATTCATGAAGAAAATGAAGAATAAGCTCAAACCAAGAACAGCCAAACCAGCTACACCAAGTCCCATAACTGTTCCGCCGCCGAAAGAAACTTTCAAAGCTTGAGGAAGGCTGGTACGAGCAGCTTCAGTGGTGCGTGAGTTTGCATCAGTAGCGATGCGCATTCCGATATTTCCTGCAACGGCTGAGAAAACAGCACCTACAATAAAAGCAGGTACGATCATCCAACTTGTTGTTTCAACGATTCGAGATATCCAAAATAAAGCCACCGAGGCAATGACTACGAATATTGCTAGCAAGCGGTATTCAGCGCTTAAGAATGCCAATGCACCTTCTTTGATGCTTTTCGAGATTTCTTGCATTCTCTCGTTACCCGGGTTTTGTTTTTTTACCCATGCCATTTTGATGAACATGAATATCAATCCGATGAGTCCGAACCCTGGAAGGATGTAAATTAAGTTATCCATATATAAGTTATAATTGTTTAAGGCTTTTTAGAAGCGCGCGCAAAAATAGGGCTTTCGATTAGATAGCCAAAAAAATGCAACAAAGTAATAAAGGAAAAAGCCTATTTTGTTACGTATAAGAGCTCTTTTGCCGTGCGAACAACGTCACCCAAGTTTGGTAATGCTGCGTCTATCAAAGTAGGAGCGAAGGCAAAAGGAGTATCCGTTTGCGTAAGTCGACGTATCGGAGCATCCAAATAATCGAAAGCGTTGGCCTGAACACGGTAAGCTATTTCGGTGGAAATTGAGCAAACAGGGAAACTTTCTTCGAGGATGATCAATCGGTTCGTTTTCTTTACAGACTTAACGATGGTGTCGATATCAAGCGGACGAATCGTGCGAAGGTCGATAACTTCAGCGCTGATTCCCTCTTGAGCGAGTGCTTCCGCTGCAGCAAGGGCTGTCTTCATGATCTTTCCAAAGCTTACGATGGTTACATCTGTACCTTCGCGCTTTACATCAGCAACGCCAATAGGGATCAGGAATTCTCCTTCAGGGACAAGGCCTTTATCGCCGTACATTTTTTCACTCTCCATGATCAAAACAGGATCGTTGTCGCGAATAGCAGACTTCAACAATCCTTTCATATCATAAGGATTTGAAGGAGTGATGACTTTCAATCCTGGTATGTGCGCATACATCGATTCAAAACTCTGTGAGTGCGTAGCCGCCAACTGTCCGGCTTGAGCATTCGGTCCACGAAATACAATCGGAATGTTGAACTGTCCGCCCGACATCTGAAGCATCTTTGCTGCGCAGTTGATGATTTGGTCAGCTGCCAATATTGCGAAGTTCCAAGTCATAAATTCAACAATCGGACGAAGTCCGTTCATTGCTGCACCTACTGCAATACCGCTGAATCCAAGCTCTGCAATCGGAGTGTCAATTACGCGTCTGGCGCCGAATTCATCGAGCATGCCTTTACTCGCTTTGTAAGCACCGTTGTATTCGGCTACTTCTTCTCCCATAAGGAATACACGCTCATCGCGGCGCATCTCTTCGCTCATGGCCTCAGCCACAGCTTCTCTGAATTGAATTTCTCTCATCGTTTGCAGTTCAAGGGGCAAAAATAATGATTAAAGAAATTGAATCGTCAAAGAATCAGTTATTTCAAAAAAACGTTCGAAATATTATGCGTGCATACGAAATTGAACTTAACTTTCGGGCGAACTTAAGCGGCCAAAAATGGTTAAGTTTGCAGGCCAGAATAAAATATAAGAATATGAAGATATTGGTATGTATCAGCAAAGCACCAGACACTACGTCGCGGATAGCTTTCACCGATAATAACACCAAATTCGATGAAAACGGTGTTCAGTACATTGTAAACCCTTACGATGAGTGGTACGCTCTTGTGAAGGGAATCGAGTTGAAAGAGGCTTTGGGCGGAAACGTAACAACCATTACTGTGGGAGGTGCCGACAATGAGCCAATTATTCGCAAAGCATTGGCCATTGGGGCCGATGATGCTGTACGCGTAGACCTTGAGACTGGAGATTCGTTTGTAGTAGCGAGTCAGATCGCTGCTTATGCGAAAGATCAAGGGTTCGATTTGATTCTTTGTGGTAAAGAAACAATCAACTACAACTCTTCTTTGGTTGGAGGTATGGTAGCTGAAATGTTGAACATGCCTTATCTATCGCTTGCTACTTCGCTGACGATGGAAGGTTCTACTGCAATAGTTGAACGCGAAGTTCAGGGCGGAATGGAAGTGTTGGAAGTAACAGGACCTTTTGTCTTGAGCGCTGCCAAAGGACTTGCAGAGCAGCGCATTCCAAATATGCGTGGCATCATGGCAGCTCGCACCAAGCCGTTGAATGTTATCGCAGCTGTTTCAGTAGATCAAACTGCTGAAATCGTTTCGTATACATTGCCGGCTCCAAAAGGTGCTTGCAAGTATGTGGATGCAGACCATCCTGAAGAGTTAATTCGCTTGTTGCACGAAGACGCGAAGGTTATCTAATCCTTAAATCAGAAGAAAATGTCAGTTTTAGTATATACAGATTTACACGATGGTAAGGCTTCAAAGGGATCTCTTGAGGCACTGTCGTACGCTTCTAAAATGAATGCGGGTGACGTTGTTGCTTTTTGTCACGGCACGTTAAATGGTGATGGGGGTATGGGAGCTTTTGGAGCTGCGAAAGTGTTGCACAATGCGACTGAAAACCTCGACGCCGGACAAATTGCGAAATTGGTAACTGATGCTGCTGCCCAAACAGGTGCAGATGTCGTTGTTTTTTCGCACGACAACTCTGGAAAAGCAGTTGCGCCGCGTGTGGCCGTTCGCATGAACGCAGGCATTGTTGCAGGTGCTATTTCGTTGCCTGATACCAGTGCGGGGTATGTTGTCCGTAAATCAGTTTTTAGCGGTAAGGCGATGGCCGATGTGAGCTTGAAGACAGGTAAGAAGGTTATTAGTATCGTGCCGAATTCATTCGGACTTCATCGCACAGATGGAACTGCGAGCGTTGAAACATTCAATGGTGACGCAGGAAGTTCTTCGGTGAAAGTAAGATCGTTTAAGCCAACATCTACCGACGGCGCAGTTCCTTTGCCTGAGGCAGATATCGTTGTTTCAGCAGGTCGTGGTATGAAGGGGCCAGAGAATTGGGGTCCTGTTGAAGAATTGGCGTCTATCTTTGGTGCTGCTACTGCTTGCTCTCGTCCGGTTGCCGACATTGGTTGGAGGCCTCACCATGAACACGTAGGACAAACAGGTATTGCCATTCGTCCGACCTTATATTTCGCAATCGGTATCTCCGGAGCTATCCAGCACTTGGCTGGTGTGAATGGTTCGAAAGTGATTGTTGTAATAAACAAAGATCCAGAAGCACCATTCTTTAAAGCGGCTGATTACGGTATTGTTGGTGATGCCTTCGAGGTGTTGCCAAAGCTTATTGAAGCGGCGAAGTCTTTCAAGTCACATTAATGACTTGTTGACCTCAAAAAATTATTACTTTTGCAAACACGGGAAGCCTTAGTGCTTCCCGCTTGTTTATATGGAAAAGATCGAACTCGAAATCTCTGATATTGCTCCAAGCGGTTCTACCAGCGGTGCTTACGCTTTGGTGCTAAGTGAAGTAAATGGAAAGCGTAAGTTGCCTATTGTTATTGGTGGACATGAGGCTCAGGCTATTGCCATTGAACTTGAGAAGATGACGCCTAGTCGTCCGTTAACGCATGATCTTTTCAAAACCTTCGCGCATTCATACGGAATCAAAGTAGATGAAATCATCATCTACAATTTGCTTGAAGGAATTTTCTTTGCACGCATCATCACCAATTTAGATGGTAAGAAAGCAGAGATTGACTCCCGCACTTCTGATGCCGTAGCTATCGCTGTCCGCTTCAACTGTCCCATTTATTGTTACGATTTCATCCTCGATGCTGCTGGCGTGAATGCTGAAGATGTCGAAACCGAAAAAGCTACCGAGGAATATTTTGAAAGCGATGAGTCTGATAGCCCTGCCCCAACAGATGCTACTGTGATGTCTATTGATGAACTCGAGAATGAGTTGAACATAGCGATTGAAAGAGAAGACTATGAGCGCGCATCAATGCTGCGTGACGAAATTCAGAAACGGAGCAGCGACTGATTCTTTTTGTGAGAAAGTTCTCGATAAGTCGCGATTATTCATCGACCGTACTTAATTCCCTATCCCTAGGATTTTGCTAATTTGCCGTTCTTAATCGTGAGGACATTTCTATGCGTGCAATTCTAGGAATAGCTGTTTTAGTGGGTATTGGCTACTTGCTTAGTACCAACAGAAAAGCAATCAATTGGCGCACTGTCGGAGGGGCTTTTGTGCTCCAGATAGTGCTCGCGGTGCTCATCTTAAAGGTGCCTTATGTAGACGCTGGCTTCGATTGGCTCGCTCGTGGATTCGTAAAAGTCATTTCATTTACAGATTTCGGGACAGATTTCTTGCTCGGTAGTTTTACTGATGGGGGCAAGGTAGACGGAGCTCTATTGAACTTCGCCTTTCGTGTTCTTCCAACAATTGTGTTTTTCTCTGCTTTGTCGGCCCTCATGTATTATTTGGGCATACTTCAACTCATTGTATATGCTTTCGCTTGGGTGATGAAGAAGACGCTGCAACTTTCAGGGTCAGAGAGTCTGTCTGCCGCTGGTAACGTATTTCTTGGTCAAACGGAGTCGCCACTGCTGGTTCGCCCTTTCTTGGGCAGCATGACCAAGTCTGAGATCATGTGCCTCATGACAGGAGGTATGGCTACAATCGCAGGTGGTGTTTTGGCTTCGTATATCAACTTTCTTGGAGGCGATGACCCTGTGCAAAAGGCTGTTTTTGCGAAGCATCTCCTAACAGCATCGATTATGTCGGCCCCAGCTGCCATCGCAGCGGCTAAACTGTTGGTTCCAGAAACGGAGTCGTATGATCAACGCATGGAGATCAGCAAAGATAAATTGGGGTCGAATGTGCTGGAAGCTGTGGCAAATGGTACAAGCGATGGTTTGAAATTGGCAATCAATGTCGGCGCCATGCTTTTGGTGTTTACTGCATTTATTTATTTCGGTAACTATATTCTCGGCGCTGTAGGCGGCTTCACTGGGTTGAATAATGTTATTGCAGAAAACACTCCGTACGCCACCTTGTCGTTTGAAATGCTGTTGGGGTATGTTGGAGCACCCATCGCCTGGATGCTCGGAGTATGTTCTGAAGATGCCTTGCTGGTCGGACAGCTTTTGGGAGAGAAGACGATATTGAATGAGTTTTACGCTTACGTGACACTCGGAGATTTGAAAACGTCTTCAAGTTTTAAAGAAGAAAAATCAATCATCATCGCTACTTATGTCCTTTGTGGTTTTGCAAATTTCGCGTCCATAGGCATTCAGATTGGCGGAATTGGGTCATTGATTCCTGAGCGAAAAGCATTGTTGTCGAGTTTGGGAGTGCGCGCATTAAGAGGCGGTACAATCGCATGTTTATTCACAGCCGGCATAGCCGGGATGTTGTTATAATTCATACTTATGGAAAAGCCAGTAGTTGGAATCATCATGGGAAGCAAGTCTGATCTCCGCGTTATGAAAGAGGCAGGAGACGTCTTGAAAGAATTGGGTGTGTCTTTTGAAATGACTGTTGTGTCAGCGCACCGCACACCAGAGCGGATGATGGAGTACGCTTCTACAGCTGTTTCACGCGGATTAAAAGTAATAGTCGCAGGAGCAGGCGGTGCAGCGCACCTTCCGGGAATGACAGCTTCAGTAACTCCTTTGCCTGTGATTGGAGTGCCTGTTAAATCAAGCAACTCGATAGACGGTTGGGATAGTGTACTTTCGATTCTTCAGATGCCATCTGGCGTTCCAGTTGCCACGGTAGCTCTCGACGGAGGAAGAAACGCAGGGATTTTAGCTGCCCAGATAGTAGCTGCTGGTGATACCGATTTACTCAAAAGGTTGGTAGAATTTAAATCGAAACTGAAAGCCAAGGTTTTGGACAGTATCGATGACGTAGAAAAAGAAAGTTGGTCGCATTCATAAACTTAAAGTGGTGATTCGCAAAATAGGCTGGAGTAGCATTTTTTAATCTCCTACCTTTGTTGAACAATTGAAATTATGGTATCTCTGGACCCCAAAGAACTTCATGTTTCTAAACTGCACGGACTGTTGTTGAGTGCTGTTGCACCGCGCCCAATTGCTTTTGCAAGCACCGTTGATGCTGAAGGTAGGCCAAATCTTGCCCCTTTTAGCTTCTTCAATATTTTCTCCGCCAATCCACCCATTGCTATTTTCTCTCCTGCCCGCAGGGGAAAAGATGGCTCAACCAAGCATACCTATGAGAATGTGAAACTGAATCACGAAGTGGTTATCAACGTGGTTGATTTCGACTTGGTGCAGCAGTGTTCACTTGCTAGTACTGATTATGCACAAGGAGTGTCGGAATTTGAAAAAGCAGGTTTAACTCCAATAGCATCAGACTTAGTGCGCCCTTTTCGGGTTGCTGAAAGTCCGGTTCAACTTGAATGCAGAGTCAACGATGTTGTTTCTCTCGGTGAGAAGGGTGGGGCCGGAAACTTGGTTATTTGTGAGATTTTGCGCATCCATATCAATGAGAATGTGATGACAGAAGATGGGAGGATAGACCCAGTTAAAATCAATCTTGTTGGACGTTGCGGCGGCGATTTTTATGTAAAATCAGATGCAAGTTCAATGTTTGAGGTTGCAAAACCAATCGCACGGTTAGGTATTGGTGTAGATGCCATGCCTGCCGACATCCGCTTTAGCGCTGTGCTATCAGGTAATGATTTAGGCATCCTCGGAAATGTTGAGTCGCTTCCTGATGAAACAGATGTCAATGAGTACAAACTACTTGAGTTGGCAGATATATTCTTGGACCTTCAAGATGAGCCTGCAAAACTCGAAGAAACCCTGCATGTACATGCAAAAGCACTTTTAGCGAAAGGAAAAGTAAACGAAGCCTGGATGACCCTCCTGGCATTTAATAACGGATAAACAACGTAAGAACTATATCATGGCCTACGAACTTAAAGGAAGAATCAAACGCATTATGGATGAACAGCGTTTCGATTCAGGCTTTTTTAAGCAAGAATTTGTTGTAACAACAGAAGAACAATATCCACAGGATATCAAGTTGGAATTGGTAAAAGACAAAGTTGAACAGCTGAAGTCTTTCAAAGAGGGAGATAGCGTGGTAGCGCGTTTTGACCTTCGCGGCAGCGAGTGGCAGGGCAAGTTTTTTGTTAACCTCGTTGCTTGGAAAGTAGAAGCTGCTGGTGCTGCCAATGCATCTTCATCAGCTCCTCAACAGGGGTCAGTGCCACCACCTCCACCACCTCCAATGCCTACTGGCGGAGATGCTGATTTTGGTTCTGATGAAGGCGATGACGACTTGCCTTTCTAATAGCATATTATGGTAGATCGATTCGCAGATTTTTTTCGCCGTCTTCTACCATCCCCTTTCAGTATTGCGCTGCTGTTGACTTTGTTGACGGCGGCGCTTTCGCTTTTTATAGGCGACTATTCAGGCAGTGTTGCAGAGCGGTTTTCAAAGCTGGCAGCCGATTGGTACGATGGTATTTTTAAATCGTCGCTGCTGGTTTTTGCGTTTCAGATGATGCTCATGCTGGTGTTAGGGCACATGCTCGCTTTGGCACCTGTTGTAAATAGCGCGCTGCGCAGGTTAAGTTCGGCAATCGCAGGGAGTGCGACATCTGCCGCAGTTGGGGTAGGTGCGGTGACCATGGCGATTGGCTTTTTTAACTGGGGTTTTGGCTTAATCGCTGGAGCAATTTTAGCGCGTATGGTGGGAGAGGCTGCTGCTGAGAAAGACGTCGAAATGAACTATCCATTGCTCGGCGCTGCTGGATATACAGGGTTGTTGGTTTGGCACGGTGGGGTAAGTGGCTCTTCGCTGATAAAAGCTGCTGAACAAGGACATTTACAGGAGCTCTCTGGCTTGAATGGAAAGACTTACGGGAATGTCCCCAGTTCGCTGGGGCTGGCCGATACGGTGTTTTCATCATCGAACATGGTTGTTTCGCTGCTAATTTTTATCGCGGTGCTTTTCACCTTGTACATTGCGTCGAAGTGGCGGCCGAAGGAAGGAGACGCCTTTCGGAAATCCGCGGTCGATAAGGAGGTTGTTTTTAAGGCTGATGGCGCCGATAGGCTCGACGATTCATCGATGTTCGGTCGTGTTGTTGGACTGGTTATACTCCTGGTTTTGGTTCTACAGGTACCTAGGATGTCATTCCTCTCATTGACTTGGGTGACACCGAATTTCATCAATGCATTTTTGTTTTCTTTGGTGCTAATATTTCATCCATCTGTCAGAAAAGTGATTTCGAATGGAGAAGAAGCGATTGGCGGTGCCTCGGGTATCTTGCTTCAATTCCCGCTTTATTTTGGGATCATGGGAATCATGACAGGTTCGGGACTGTTGCTGCTTTTTTCGAATCAATTGGTGTCGGTAAGCACACCTGACACTTTTCCTTTTTTGACATTTTTGTCGGCAGCAATTGTGAATGTGTTTATTCCATCAGGTGGCGGTCAATGGGCTGTTCAAGGTCCGATAGTTATTCAAGGAGCGTTGGATCATGGTTTGCCTTTGTCGAAATGTATTTTAGCTTTTGCCTATGGCGATGAGGTTACCAATATGCTTCAACCATTTTGGGCTTTACCCTTGCTAGGCATTACTCGGTTGAGTGCAAAAGCGATATTTCCTTATACATTGCTGCTTTTCATGACAGGCATGATTGTGTACGGACTGTCGGTTCTGTTTTTTTAGAAGCAATAATATTTTGGCAAAGTGAAGAAGGAGTTGAAAGGCAGATTTTTTGCCGACTGCTTGGCATACACAAC
>JANRAA010000257.1:0-1363 GCA_030728235.1 Flavobacteriales bacterium | reverse complement strand
CACAACCAACCGCTCATTTTGGAGTTAGAAAAGTTGGAAGTGGCTTTAAATTCGTTGGAGCAAAGCTTAACTGCTAAGCAGACTGATTTATTAATGGTTATCTGGTAGTAAGCAGGGTCTCATTGATCCTGCTTATTTTTTTTATTGACTTTGGCAGGTGACCCTGCTAGTGCCGCGAGGAATTCATCTTTTCTTCTTCGTGCGATATAGATTTGAGTGCCATCTTCCATAAGGATGTACCCGCCATCTTCTTTCATAAGGCTGATGACATAATTCAGATTTACGATGTGCGATTGATGGGTTCTAAAGAAATGGTGTCGCGGCAATTGTTCTTCGTATTCTTTCAAACCCTTCGAAGCCATAACCCTATTGCCATCTTTCATATGAAAATTGGTATAGTTCGAATCGGCCTCCAAACGCACAATGTCTTGAAGTTTAAGTACTACTTGTCCGTCGTATGTGCTTACCGCAATTCTGCCCGCCGTTTTCACAGCTTGTTGAACGCGCAAAGCCTCTGCGGTTAAACGGCTCGAAGCAATCTCATCAAATCGAGTTTGAGCGCGTAAAACAGCTCCCATAAGTTCCGCAGGATTTATTGGCTTTTGTAGGTAGTCTATTGCTGAATGACGTATCGCCTGGATTGCGAAATCATTGAATGCAGTGGTGAAAATCACCAATGGTGTAGGAGTATTGATGGTGTTTAAAACATCAAAGCCACTCATTTCACCAAGCCGAACATCAAGGAAAACGAGGTCAGGAGCGTTGTTGTTTATCATTTCAATCGCCTCTTCTCCTGTTGTTGCTTTGCCGATTAATTCAATGTTTGGACAATAAAGCCTTAAAAATCGGACGAGTATTTCGGTGGCAGCCGCCTCATCCTCAACAATAATTGCGCGCATCATAAAAAGATAGATTCATGTTGTTGAAGGTCGTCGTTTAAAAAGAGTGTTAATGTGCGGATTTCAAACCGTAACTCTATTTTGTTCCCATTTCGATGTTCCGTGGAACTCACTTCTTCTTTAATTACAGAACATTTTATTCCAAATTTGTTTAGCAGTTTGATTCGGTCTTTTATCACATCAATCGCATTGAATGGATGCGCAGAGGAATCATAATGGTCAGCAAAATCGTTGGAGTCTTGAATCGCAATGATCAAGTCTTTGTTATCTGTCTTCACATAAAGGAGAATCTTCAAATGTTCCAAGCCTTTTGAAAAACCGCGCAAAACTGAGCGCTCTACAAAAGGTTGGACAATGAAAGAGGGTATACGAATAGCTTTCGCCTCAAGATTATCTGAAATTTTTATTTCATAGTCGAGACCTTTTGTGAATCGAATTTTTTCTAATATCAAGTAGCTGCTAAT
>JANRAA010000256.1 GCA_030728235.1 Flavobacteriales bacterium | reverse complement strand
GCTGCGCCTACGGCAAATCCTCCCGCACCAGGTAAAAATTGTCCGGCAATGAAGAACAACAAAAACCCTGAGATCCCTCCAAGCAAATATGTGGAAAGGAGTTTCTTGTTCCCAAAAAAACCAACAAACATGCGTCCTACGAAGTAGAGAAAAACCATGTTGAAGAGGATGTGCATCACACCGGCATGGACAAACATATGAGTAATGATGGTCCACGGTCGTGTGATCAGTACTCTCCAATTCGAAGTAGTAGCTAAGTAAAAACTGGAGTTCTCTGCAATGTTAATTGCCCCGATATTGAACCAGCTGCCAATCAATTTGAGGGTGAACAACACCACAAAAACGATGACGTTGATGGTTATCAGACGTTCGACAATACCAAATAATTTCCAGCGCGTAGTAAACTGGGAGACCAATGTATCTGCCATATCAATAAAAGTTGTTTCGCTCTTTTTGCCATTTCTTTAATAAAATGAAGCCAAACAACATTCCGCCCAAATGCGCGAAGTGTGCCACATTGTCACCAGGAGAATTTCCTAGCGCCATGAACAATTCTATCGCTCCATAGCCGATAACGAAATACTTTGCTTTGATTGGAATTGGCGGAAACAACAACATCAACTGGGTGTTCGGGAACAACATTCCAAATGCCAACAACAACCCAAATACTGCACCCGAAGCACCAACTACGGGATATATGTAAGAATATGCCGCGCCAATATTCGGCAGTTCGTTGATGTTCGGAAAAAAGGTTCCTACAGCCTGAAACAACATAACACCGTTCACAAACTGATGCAGGAAGAAGGCTCCCAAACCACAAACAAAGTAGTAGATGATAAACCGCTTCGCTCCCCAAACACGCTCCAATGAACTTCCAAACATGTACAAAGCGAACATATTGAAGAAAATATGCGTGAACCCTTTGTGGTCGTGCATGAACATGTGGGTAATGAGCTGCCAAGGTTTAAACATCGGCGATGCCGGATAATATCCTCCAAACTGAACCGTGAGCCAAGGAAGATTGTTCGCACCACCTCCAAAAGCGAGCATTGCCAAGTAAAACAAGACATTGATGATAATAAGGTTCCGGACAACCGGTGTCATGGGCTGCATGCTACGCGAATTTTGAGGTAAGTTCTTCAGGGGTAAAGGTAACGATTGCCTTTTTGCCCCGAGGCGAATAATAAGGTACTTCGCAAGCAAACAAGCGATCGATTATTTCTTGCATCTCTTCTTTCTGTAAAATCTGTCCGCGTTTTATTGCTGAGGCAGTCGCCAAACTCGACGCTAACTTGGTCTCTTGCCCCTCTCCCGGGTCAAGATCTTCCCTCAATTGTCGCACGATCTGATCCAATAAAACTTCTGGGTCTTTCTCTTTGCTCTCTGATGGAATGCCTCGCACAACGACTTCTTGTCCGCCAAAGTCTTCGACATCAAACCCCATCTTTTGCAATAGCTCTTCTGAACTCTGAATCAGGGCGTGATCAGAAACACTGAGATGGATGGTTTGCGGAAACAATAGCTGCTGACATCCATGTCCGCCCGTGTTGCTCAAAAAGTGCTCAAACAATATACGTTCGTGCGCAAACTGCTGGTCGATAACCAACATACCGCTGCGAATAGAGGTAACGATGTATGCCTTCCCCACTTGAAACATGGGTGTATTGCCATTGTCTGAACGCTCATCTATTCTGGTTTCATCCACATGCAGTGATGGCGCCGGAGCAGGTTGCTTCATTACTTCATACAAATCCTGCCATGAACCTGTATTTCGCTCTTTCTGAAAAGACGAATGTTGCGGCCCCATGGCCGACTTCTGAGTCGGCGCAGAAAACGGATTGTAATGTGGGTTAACAGTGATGTTCGGAATGCTAATCGCTGCATCTTTCGGTGGCAACGTGATGTTAAATGCGTTCTCTTGCTCAAAATCCAATGTCGGCGCCACTTGAAACTGCCCCAATGATTTCCTCACTGCTGATCGCAGGATGGAATAGATGGCGCGTTCTTCGGTGAACTTTACCTCCGTTTTGGTCGGGTGAATATTCACGTCCAACTGGGCTGGATCGACCTGAAGAAATAAAATGTACATGGGGAAACTGCCTTCAGGAATCAACCCTTCAAGTGATTTCACCACAGCATGATGCAAATATGGGTGCTTGATGTATCGGTTGTTGACGAAGAAAAACTGCTCTCCTCGTGTCTTGCGTGCAAACTCTGGCTTTCCTACAAAGCCTTTCACCTGCACCAAATCGGTATCTTCATCAACCGGCACTAAGCGTTCGTCGTACTTTGTTCCAAACAAGGCAACTACCCTTTGTCTGGATGTGCCTTTTGCTAAATGATAGGTCTCACCGCCGTTGTGGTACATCGACATTGCAACTTCCGGGTGGGCCATGGCTACACGCTGAAACTCGTCCATAACGTGTTTTGTCTCAACCACATCTGATTTCAAAAACTGCCTGCGCGCAGGGATGTTGTAGAAAAGATTCTTAACTGAGAATGAAGATCCAACAGCTGTTTGACATGGCTCACAAGACAATACATTTGATCCTTCAATGAGGATGTGTGTTCCAAGTTCGTCTTCAGGTTGCCGTGTTTTTAATTCAACATGCGCAACAGATGCGATAGATGCAAGTGCCTCACCTCTAAAACCTTTGGTCTGCAAACGAAAGAGATCATCTGCTTCAGCTATTTTGGATGTTGCATGGCGCTCAAAACACATGCGCGCATCACCCTGACTCATGCCACGTCCGTTGTCGATAACCTGCACCAACGTCCGCCCTGCGTCTTTTATAATCAATTGAATAGAATCCGCACCTGAATCAATCGCGTTCTCAAGTAGCTCTTTCACTACAGATGCCGGACGTTGCACCACCTCTCCCGCTGCTATTTGGTTGGCAACGTGATCAGGCAGCAGTTGAATGATATTAGACATTCTTAAATAGGTTCAACGATTTCATGAAGTCGGTCTTGTCTGCCCATTCCAAACCATAGTACAAGCCAATTAAAAGACCGATTAAAATAGCAACAAAACGCAAAATTCTACCTTTCGACTCATGAGTCTGAAGCGCTCGTCTTCTTTTGAAGTCAATCTTTCTTCGGTGGGTATGAACATCGGCCAATTCTCCTGACGCTTCTGCTTCAAGCTGCGATAAGCGCTCTTCAATCTTCATTTTCTTTGGATCGTAGAGCGGAGATTTGAATGTGAAACGGCGTGGTTCCGTCCGAATATTTCTGAAAGGGCTGCGAACTTTTGGTGCTTCCATGCGATTGCGAAGTTACGAATTTCACCTGTGACATCACAGGTTTTCATTCATAACGAGAAAGTTTCGCGCTCATTTCATCGACGGCGATCTCAGCGTTTTTTTCGATTTGATAATAATCAAGAATTTTTGTCATCACGCGTTCTAAGAGCGAATCTGGGCAGCTTGCCCCGCTTGTTATGATGATTGTAGGATGTTCAACTTCGGGCAGGTAGTTGCTTTCGAACTTTTGTCTTTGCTCATGCAAATCGAAATACCGTATCTCACTTTCGCTGATCAGATCTTCTTCAGATTGAATAAAGAATGTCTTCACCTTCTCTTCACACAACTCCACCAAGTGCGATGTATTCGAGCTATTTGCACCACCAATTACGATGGCAAGGTCGGCCTTGTTCTTCAGTAATTCCAACGTCGCTTGCTGGTTCTCGTTTGTCGCGTAACAAAGCGTATCACGCGTATCTGCGAAGTGATTTTTGATTTGCTCTTCACCATACTTTCGTTGCACAGCAAGTTTCACACGGTCGGCAATGGCTTGTGTGTCCGACGCCAACATTGTCGTTTGGTTCACCACCCCTACACGCTGAAGGTCTTTCTCTGGGTCGAAACCAACCGAACCACGACTTTCGTTAAACACCTCAAAAAAAGCAC
The DNA here is from genome assembly GCA_030728235.1 of Flavobacteriales bacterium. Taxonomy (GTDB): domain Bacteria; phylum Bacteroidota; class Bacteroidia; order Flavobacteriales_D; family Sanyastnellaceae; genus RI-182. The sequence goes on along the minus strand of JANRAA010000256.1, from coordinate 12,110 downwards.
TCCACGGCTTGTGTCCTTCAATAAATGCGCACAGCAATTCGGTTTCTTGCATATCGGTTACCACAAACGACTTGGCATTCTGCTTGGCATGAGAAAACGTAGCCCGTGTTTCTTCGTGTTTCGGCTTTCCATGAATGACAACTGTGTAGTCGTCGTTACCGAGTTTTGTTGAACGGTTCCAGACTTTTTCAACGAACGGACAAGTCGTATTGTATTTTTCGAGTTGAATGCCGCGTTTGGTGAGCTCTGCTTCCATTTCAATGGTGGTTCCAAAAGCGGGCGTAATCACAACATCGTCAGATGTTACTTCGGCAAGTGGTATCAATTCGTTTCCATACGTATCCATCAAAAAGCGGATACCCAAACTCTCCAAATCTTCGTTCACCGCCTGATTGTGGATCATTTGACTCAAGAGAAAGATGCGTTTCCCCGGGTTTTCAGAAATTGCTCTGTACGATATCTCTATGGCATTTTCTACGCCGTAGCAAAATCCGAAATGGCGAGCGAGCAATACATTCACTTTACCAAAATCGAGCATGCTAGGAGTAAAATCGCGCTTGCGCGGATCAGCAACTTTTCTTGCCAGCTTCACTTTGGAAACCAGATCAGACCGAAAATAAGATGGAATTTCGAACGACTTCATAGCGACTTTAACCCTGCAAAGGTACCATTTGTTTACGGTCTACCTATCCGATTCTTCCTACAAGTTCGAAGCGAACGTTTTTTCATTTTCCCCGTAAGAAGTATGAAACACGAAAATTATGAAACCTTTCGCAATAACACTTTTCACTCTATTTATTACCAGTCTGGCTTTTGGTCAAGGCAATTTGAACATCACTTTCGATGTGGCTCTTGAAGGCGTATCGTCTGGAAAGACAACAATCAATATCTACAAGGGGAATGAATTGTTGCGCAAACTTTCAAGCGCAGACGGTAAAATTTTCAACTGCGCCCTGCAGGGCGGATGTTTATACACTGCAGAAGTTGTAAGCAACGGCATGACTACCAAGCGCGTCGCCTTTGATCTATACGCCATGACCGTTTCTAGTGAACTCACTACCATTCATGTGCCTATCGGCTTGAAATCAGAATTGCTCACTGCTGGTATGACCGACAACTTCAGCGATTTCCCTATCACGATGTATACCTTCAGCGGAACATCTGGGCAGATGGAGGAGAACATTCCATACGCCAACAGCATGAACACATTGGCGTACAAGACTATTCAAGAAGCGAGTGTGCGGTTTGAGGAAGTTACTTACGAGCAAGAATAGAGATCAGACTTTCTGCTGATCCTCAATCCAACTTGAAATTTTCTTCTTGCGAATCAGCTTGTGAAGCAATTTCAAGTCAGGATCTTTTCTTAACGATTTAGAAGACCGACAGTAGCGATCAACGGCTTTCAATCCGCTGACCAGCGCGTTTACCTGTGTTTGATCTTTCTTGTTTGTGCTAAGCGCATACTCGGCGCTGCCGTGCAACATGGGAAACAATAGCTCAGGATGTCTGTCGATAAAAGGCATAACCCGTGTCTCAACATTGGCAATCACATCTGGATGTCCGCTAAGCCACACAAGCACATACGCGTTCACCGCTTCTCTTTGCTCGCTGCACTCAAAAGAATCTTTGCTCAGCAGCCATTCGAGGCATTCAGCCGCCTTTGCATCTTGTGAACGGTAATCGGCTACATTCTTAAAAACAACGCTGTTCGGCAGCGCAGGCGACTCACATTGTGCTGCTGTATGCACAGTGAATAGACAAACGCCAATCAGGAGGACGAGATTATAGTAACTTTTCTTTGAAGACAATTCCATGGTCTTTAAGCTCCTCTAATATAGGAATATAGACTTCAGGCATTACAGGAACTTGAACACCTGTTAGATTTATTGCCCCATTGAGAATCATCTTCGCAGCTATTCCCACAGGCACACCCACTGTTTCAGCCATGGCTGTGTGAGTTTGATCTTCACCTAGCACCACCATGTAGCTATGCAACTCCTCAATTTTCCCCCCTAGCTCATATTCAAATCGGTGCCACATGACAATCATATCTTTGTCGTGTTCTTCCAATTTCCATTTGCTTTCAAGAAGATTCTGAAGAATTAGCGCAGGAGTCGCATTCTTCAATCCGATCTTTTCTCTGCTGAAGATGCCCGTCCATATCAACATCTCCATCACATCATCGCTCAGATCTAGGTATCGCTTCAACTTATCTTCTACCGCCAAATCTTTGTCGAACATCAAGAATGCATTGATGAATTCGCGGTACGTCATGGTTTCGCTATTCTCAATTGTGAACGATTCCGTGGTCATTCCCAATTTAACAAAGACGCTCCATGCGGCGCAAAACCCTTTGCCGCGCAGTGTACCGCGGTAAATGGTAGGTACATCTTCTATACCGTACACCTTTCTATAGCTCAAGCTATCGCGGTTCGCGTAACCTTCAAAAGTGCCGTGTTCTTCAATCTCAATCTCTTTGAAGCGGTCGAATATTTTATGAGGCGGGATGTACTTTAGTTGATGGTCTTGCATGAACTGAGCAGTACCTCCTTGTCCGGCCATGATTACATTTCGTGGGTTCCATGTAAACTTGTAATGCCACGGATTGTTGTCGCTCTCAGGAGCTATTAGTCCGCCAGTAAACGACTCAAAGCGAATGATTTTCCCACCTTCTCCTTTTATGCGATGGATGATCTCCATGGCACTCATGTGATCAATACCTGGATCTACGCCAAGCTCATTAAGCAGCAACACCCCAGCCTCTTTCGCCTGCGCATCGAGTTTTTGCATCTCAGGAGAGACGTAGCTCGGCGTGATCAAATTCTTTTTTTGCTGCACCGCATATTGTGCGATGTCGATGTGCATTGTTGCGGGCAACATAGATATCACCAGATCAGCATCATCAATCAGCGCATTTCTCTTAACGATATCGTTACTATCGAAGCCCACTGCCACCGCATTTGGATGTCTGTTCAACTTTCTCTCTACCAACGCCACATCAAGATCAGCAACTGTAATTTGCCAATTCTCTTTAACAGACTCCTTTAAAAGGTAACGGATAAGCGAAGAGCTTGATCTTCCCGCACCAATCACTAGCACTTTTTTCAACTTCGTAATTTTGCGGTCAAAGATAAGTGTTCAATTCAGAAGGCACTTGGTTAGTTATCAAGAAGTATTAAACGTTTGACTACTGAAAAATCGAGGATATGCGCTAATTTGGCACGCTCATTGGAAGATGAGGGGTAACAATGTATAACCCAAACCACTAAAAAATGAAAAAAGCTCTACTCTCTCTATCCTTCGCTATTGCTGGCCTCATTGCTTTTGCTCAGTCAGGAAATGTCGTTCTTTTCACCGAAATGGGTGAAAACTTCACCGCATATCTCAACAGTGTAAAACAAAACGATTCTCCGACGAACAATCTTAAGATTGAAAATCTAAACCAAGAATTTTACCAATTACGTATTGATTTTGAAGATCCTTCATACCAAGATTTCTCATCGAATTTAGGAGTTGAATTCGGGATGGAATGGTCGATGGTAATTCGTGTAGGCAGAAAAGGCTCTTACGTTTTAAGACCATTTAGTTCTGCTGCTGTTGGTTCAACATCCGCGCCAGCGCAACCTGCTGTGCAAGTGCAACAGCCAGCTCCTGTTCAACAAACAGCTCCTGTTCAGCAGCAAACGCGCACTATCGAAGAAGAAGTGTTCATTACAGAAACACCTGGGGTTGCGGTTCAAACTACCACAACAACGGTGAAAACAAACCAAACAGATAACGTTGACGTGAAAATCAATGTCCCTGGTTTCGATATGAAAGTTGAAATGACGGTGCCAAACATGGATACCGAAGTTGAATACCGCGAAACGACGACAACCACAACTACAAAGGTGGTAAATCCAGGCCAGTCGGAAAGACTTTCACGACCAGTGCCTGTTGAAGAAGAGGTAGTAGTTGCAATGCCAGGATACAACGGCCCAACTGGATGCTCATGGCCTGCTGCAGACAGCGATATAAGCCAGTTGAAGTCTTCGGTTGAAAGTAAATCGTTTGAAGACAGCAAGCTCTCAACGATGAAAAGCGCTACAAAAAATAAATGTTTGAAAGCAACACAGGTAAAAGACCTGATGATGTTGCTCACTTTTGAAGAATCACGACTTGACTTTGCAAAATTCGCATATGACTATACGTACGATCAAGGCAACTATTATGTTGTTAACGACGCATTCACATTCGAATTTAGCATCGATGAATTAAATGAGTATTTGGAAGGTCGTTAACCACCAATCTCACAATTATGAAAGCACTAACTTACCTTATGATGATTTTGATTTTGATGGGAGGCGTTTCTTGCGCCACCTCAAAATCATTCTCTAAAAAAGGAAAAAAGCTCGAAGAAGCTGGACTCCTTGATGAAGCAGCGAATATGTACCTCACTTCTTTGCAGAAGAACAGAGGGAATATTGATGCAAAAATCGGCTTGAAGTCGACAGGACAAGTTGTGCTCAATAAGCGTCTACAAGAATTTGTTCAGAAGAAAGAATTTGGTAATAAAAGAGATGCCATTCAAGCCTACCAACTTGCCGAAAAATACAAGCAACGTGTTGCAGCGTTGGGAGTAGAACTGGCCATTGCAGAGTTTTACCAAAACGACTTCGAGACGTTCAAACTGATGTACATGGAAGAGCTGTACAGCGAAGGACTGGCCCTGATGGATGAGCAAAAATTCAAAGAGGCAGAAGTGCTTTTCCGCGAGATAAACTCTCTTGACCCATCTTTTCAAGACGCAGGTTCATTGGCCGATATCGCTTATGTGGAACCGATTTATAAAAAAGGCGTCGAACACCTAGATGCTGAACAATACCGGGCGGCTTATAATGATTTCACCACGATCATAAAGCGAACTGGTGCTTATAAAAACTCAATGGAACTTCAGAAAGAAGCATTGGAAAATGGACTTTTTACCATTGCCTTGATTCCTTTTGAAAACAGCACTTCACTGAAAGGTTTAGACAGCAAGGTAGCCGCATATGCGCTTGAAGCATTGACCGGAGTGAATGACCCATTCTTAAAAGTGGTCGACCGAAACAACCTCGCGATGATCATTGAAGAGCAGCAATTGGGACTGAGTGGCGTGATCAATGAGCAAACAGCAGTTTCTGTTGGTGAGTTAATAGGAGCGCAAGCGTTTATAACTGGAACTGTATTGAATTACAATAAGGTTGACGGACAGCCAAGCAGAACCGACAGAGAAGGGTTTCGCCAGTATCAAGTAAAACGACTTAATAAAGAAGACAACAAATACTACTATGAAACAAAGTACGACAAAACAACTTACAGGGAGTTTTACGACTTTAACAAAGTGGTGATTAGTTTTCAATACAAACTCGTTTCGCTGAAAACGGGAGAGATACTGCAGTCGCGCATCATTGAAAAAGAGCAGATTAGTGAAACACGTTGGACAGAGTACGACGGTGAAGTGCAAAACCTGTTTCCTTCAACAGGAAGTGGCCCGAACACCAACAACCGTGCGAAAAACACCCTCATGCAAATGATGAACGCGCAGCGCACACCTGTAACGCATGAAGAACTTACCAATGCCGCGTTTCAAGCTGTTTCTGCAGACATGAAAAACGATATTTCGAAACTTATGTTACAAATAGTCAAGTGAGTACAATAGTCAGACATATCACCTTGTTAGCGTTTATCATTATGATTTTGGCTACGGCATGCAAAGGACCTAAAAACATAGAGTCTGCAGCAGCTAAACCGAAACCAGAGTGGGTCAATGATCGTCCGCTAAACAGCTCATACTACATCGGTATTGGCTCTGCTTCGAAAAAAGCAGAACCACTCGAGTACGCAGCTGTTGCGAAGAAAAACGCCATGAACGATCTCGCTTCAGAAATACGCGTAACCGTTAAAAGTGAGTCGTTTTTGAATACCATGCAGGTGAATAATTATGTGCAAGAAGAATTCAACTCAACCATTTCCACACTCGCAAATGAAGAGCTAGAAGGCTTTGAAATCATTGATGTTTGGGAGAATGGTGACGACTATTGGGTGTATTATCGACTTTCGAAATCAACCCATGCCCACATCAAGGCAGAAAGAAAACAAAAGGCCATGCAGTCGGCTCATGATTTTCTTTTGAAAGCACAAGATGCCCGGGCAAATGGAAATGTTGCCTCGGCGTATGACCTGTACATGCACGGATTGTTCGAAATGAAAGATTATTGGAACGACGTTAATGTATGGGAAGATGGTACTTACCTCGACAACACCCTTTATAAGGAGATGCGAGAGATGGTTTCGAATGTGCGTTTTGAAACGGCAGATAACGAAATCTTCTTGAACCCTGGCAACAGCTTCAAAAAAGAGGTGAAAATTTCTGCAACCAGCGGTGGAAAAGCCGCAACCAATTTGCCGGTATCCATTTCATTCGACAACGGAAAATTTAGAAATGTCCAGTTTCTAAGCACCGACCAGCAAGGAAATGTAATGGTTCGCATTGCAGATGCCAATTTGAAGAATACAGCGAACGTGCTCACCGTGCAGGTTGACCTCGACAAGCTTCGACCAAGCGACCTCGACCGAAAACTTGTCGACGGATTGATGGAATCAGTGAATGCCAACAGAAAATCAATTCCAATTCGGGCAACTTTACCTATTGTCGCATTCAAAGTTTCTGAAAAGAACTTCAATCAAACGCTCACTTCACAGCGTTTGGCTGATCCACTGAGAAAAGTTTTTTCAGATGAAGGTTTCACTTTTTCGGAGAATGTGAGCAAAGCTGATTACGTGATAACCATAGATGCAAACACGAGAGAAGGTGGGACATCGAGTGGCTTCCACGTAGCTTATCTGGATGTAAATTGGAGTTTAACAGCTAAGTCTGGAAGTGTGCTGTTGCAAAATAGTGAAAGCAACATTAAAGGATTGCAACTGAATTTTGAAGCCGCCGGACTGGATGCTTATCGAAAAGGTTCTCTTCAAATGGAAAAGGAAGTCTCTAAAAAAATACTTGAAGCGATATTCTAGTATTTTTGGCACGGTTTTTCGAAACCGAGATTAACAAATAATTGAATACCCACACAAAAACCACGAATATGAAAAAGTTCATCACAACCAACGGACTATTTATGCTACTTGCTGCTACCGTTTTGATCGGAGCACAAGGATGCAAGAAAAACAAAGAAGTAGTTGAAGCAAAGCCAGCTGGCGAAGTAATCATCAATGAGTACTGCACAGGCGACAACTACATGTCGAGCAAAGAAACGTTTCGTTCTGCTGCAACAGGTGAAAGCATGAGCCGCGAAACAGCAAAGAAAATCTCTAGATCAAACGCTGAAGACGAATTGGCACGTACCATCAGTTCAACTTTGAAAGCCGTTACTGATAACTACGTAAACTCTACAAAATTCAATAACAAAGAAGAGGTAACCGAAACGTTTAACAACCTAGCTAGAACGGTTGTCGATCAGCAACTACGTGGCGCGATCACTATTTGCGACAAACTCACTCAGAAACCAAACGGTAACTATGTTAGTTATATCGCAATTGAACTTTCGGGAGAAGATGTAGCTGCCGCATACAATGAGCGTCTGTCAAAAGACGAAAAAATCATGGCAGAATACAACTACGAAAAGTTCAAAGAAACTTTCGAAGCTGAAATGGAGAAATTAGGAAACTAAACCTCTCATTACCATAAAATTGAGCCCCATCTTTTAACAGATGGGGCTTTTTTTTTGAGTCTATCATTTCATTATCTTTGTCGCAATCCTACCTTTTATGCGTCATCTTCTCACCCTTTTCGTCCTTCTCATTTCCACCTTAACAGCAAATGCACAGGTGTATGGAACCCCCATCGTTACTTGGGATTTCGCAAATGGTATTCCAGCAAACTGGACGAACGAAAGCAATAGTGGCATTGGACTTTGGGAATACCGAGGACCGAACACAACACCAAACAATACCGTGTGTTCGCGGGGGTCATGCGGGGCTACTTCAGTTCCGATTACTTCAGTAAGCGCTGACAACGGATTTGTGATTTTTGATTCAAACTTTTGGGATGACCCGAATGGACCGTGTGGAAACATCGGCAGCGGACCAGACCCTGGACCGCATGGCGCCAGACTTATAACTAACTCCATCAACTTAACTGGATATTCCGCCGTTTCGCTCGCTTTTCAGCAGCAGTATAAGCATTATTTGTGCGAGACATCTGTGCATATTTCTGTTGACGGTGGACAAACATGGTCGCTGATTCATATGAACCCGGGAAACAATGCTTTTTCTGCTTCGTCAGTGTGGGTGAATGTAAATTTAAATACAACGGCTGCCAATCAGAGTGATGTACGATTCAAATTTGAATTCACAGGCAACTACTATTTCTGGCTGCTTGATGACATTACAGTATTTGTCCCAAGCAACAACGACCTCTTGCTCACCAATGCCCGGTTTACTCAATATGACGGCACTTTGGCGCCTTCTGGTTTCGGCGACATGGAATACTTTGACTACCCGACAAGTATGCCTCCTAGCATGAAGTTCTCGAGCAAGATCACAAACATCGGTGGACTAACACAGAACAATGTTCAGATGAATGTAAAAGTGTTCAATGGAGCCAATGAACAATTATACAACACGAGCACTACAGCAGTGAACGTCGCCTCTGGTGTGCAGATCAGTCCGAGCATTTTCACTCCCTACGTACCCCCTGCTGTTGTTGACAATTATTCCATTCAATTCAGTGCCGTTCAATCGCAAACCGATGAGACGCCGAGTAACAATATTGTGACGAAAAATGTACGCCTGACCCCATTTATGTACGGCAGAGATAAAGGATCACTTGAAGACACTTTTTTCCCTTCTGGAATTTATGAAGGAGAGGCCTATGAGCTGGGGAATGTGTTCGAAGCAACAGTGTCTAACCTGCGCTTTCACTCCATTGCCGTTGCCTTTGCTGAACCATCCATTCCAGGAACGGAGGTATATGGCATTGTTTATAATCTCAGCAGAACTCAAATTTTAGGAACTACCGAGCCGTATGCAATTAACGAATGGGATATCAATCAAGTTGGTGAAGAGCGTATGATTCACCTCCAATTGAATGAAGACATATTGCTGATTAACGACAGTGCTTATATCGTCATGGTGGGATATAATGCTGCACCTGAAGAAGCCATGTTCCTAGGCCGTAGTGGTCCGAGTCCAATTCAATCTTCACTTATCTCTTATCCAAATTTGAACGGACTCTTTTACATGTTGCGAACGCCAATGGTGCGAATGGATATATTTCCAAACTCAAGCGTTCCTGGTTGCATGAATGCTGAGGCCATGAACTATGAACCAGAAGCTACAATGGATGATGGATCTTGTAGATTTCCCGGATGCTTGAATCCAGCAGCATCAAACTATGACCCAACGGCCAACTTTGCTGACGACACCTGCATCATTGAAGGATGCACAGACCCGGCAGCCGCGAACTACAACGAAGAAGCTACTGTAGAAAATGGTACTTGTCTGTTCCCAGGATGTACAGATGCGAATGCTACCAACTACAACGAAACGGCAAACATTGATGACGGTAGCTGCGACTATCTGGATGCGTTCATAAGCGCTCCAGCCGCATCGGGATGTTCAATTTTCGAACTTATCATCAACAATCAAACAGCATTCAATGAATTCTCTACTTGTTTGCTGGAGATTTTGGATGAAGCAGGGACAATCGTAGCTACATTCGACACCTGCAGTGAGACTTGGAATTTGCTGTTAGATACTCCAGGGGCCTATTCTGCGGATTTCTTCTACACTTCTGGTGAATTCGAATCTTCGTTTTCTATATCAGATTTAGTTGTCTTTGCTAACCCTGACCAACCATCATTCAGTTATGACGGTACGAATTTGAATTGTGTTGGCTGTGACGGACAAACAATTCAATGGTTCTTGAATGGTGAATTGATTGACGGTGTTGAAACCAGCTCATGGGAGCCAACTGAAAATGGTGATTACTCAGTGCAAATTACTACTGCTGATGGTTGTTCTGCGACCAGCGAAACTGAGAATATAATCGTAATTGGCGTTCATGATGCAGTATTTGATTTATTGCGCTTGTACCCGAATCCTTTTGAAGACATGTTCATGATTGACGGTGGCAACGCTCTCGTGCGTGAAATTTACGTTTATGACCTTACAGGAAGAATCGTTTACAGCCAATCAAACATCAATCAAAATACAGTGGTTATAGATGGAGCAAGCTGGAGCAACGGTGCTTATCTTATCTCTATAGCCACAGAGTCAGGCATTCAGAATCAGCGATTGGTGAAAAGATAAGATGTTTTTCGGGCAGAATCAGTTTGTCCTACAAGCATTGAAATTTTCCTTATATTTAGGAAATTGCTTTATCCATGCGCCGTCTGTTATTCTACTTTATCGCAATTGTAATTTTTGCTTCGTGCAAGAAAGAGGAGGTTGTGTTCGAGAACAACAACATTCCTGATTATGATGGCATCCCTACTCTACTCGTACAAAATTATGTAAATCGTCTGTTCATTGATTTGATAGGGCGTGAACCCTTGGATACAGAGATGAATGCAGAAGTGGCAGCACTTGAAAGTGCAGGTCTGTCATTCACCGCTCGGACGGATTTAGCAAACCGACTTGTTTATAGCACCAACTATTTACCTGGCGACAGCTCATACAACTACGCTTATTATGTGAAATTGTATGAGAACGCCAAAGCCCGACTGTTAGAGGGTGCATCAGACGCATACATCTATTCAGAATACGGCATCTTCAGAAATGCGGCTGTAACCGATTCGGCAGGCGGCAACTTTACCGGTTATGAATTGAATATGGCACAGGCCAATCGGCTGTTAGATATCATTGATTCGCGAGAAGAATTGCGAATGGGTGAAATCGATATTGATGAAATGTTCAGACGCATGATGTACAATTCGATTTATGACCAAATCAACATGAACAGCTTCAATTTTGTGAATGCCACTTTCAATGATTTGTATTATCGATTTCCAACCCAATCTGAATTTGAAAACGCATACAACATCATTGAGTTCAATCAACCCGCTGAATTGTTCGGAAACATCATTCAGAACAAGACCGAATACCTCGAGACACTTACCCAGGATCAAGAGTATTTTGAGGGCATGATTCTTTGGGCTTATCAATCGCTTTTATCACGTGACGCACAGACCAGTGAGGTGTTCCAGCTAAGTGGCACGTTCATGTCTGATAAGAATTTTCAAACCGTTCAACTCAAAATTTTAATATCAGATGAGTATGCAGGTTTTAATTAAACATCTCAGTTTGGTGGTCCTGGTGATCGTCATGTTCGGTTGCAAAAAAGAACCCGAGGCAAAATTTGAGTTGAACAATATCGAGTTGTACCCAACTTCAGCGGGAAAAGATAAACTCAAAACCAACGAGCAATACGTTGCTATACTGCATGCCAATTTGTTTCAGACTGCCTTATCCGCGAACGACATCTTCGACGTGAACAACTGCATCGAGTCGATTGGCGATAAAGAATTAGCACGAGAGGTAATTATCTCCAATTTCATGAACAAACCGGACGTTCAAATCCCTTCGGTGGAGTTGATGAACGAAGATCTCGACCAGTTTATAGAAGACACTTACGTGCGATTCTACGTGCGTTTCCCCACTCAAGCGGAGAAAGAATACTTGAGAAATTTCATTTCTGGAAATCCATACATGACTCCAGAGCTCGTTTACTTCTCATTTGCCCTATCGAACGAATACATGTTTTATTAATATCGCTATGGAAAGAAGAGACTTTTTAAAGAAAGGAGCGCTAACCACAGCGGGAACGATCATGGCGCCTTACATCTTGCCGACAGGCAGACTTTTTGCGCCATCGGGCAGGCAGCTAGGCGGACACGTCGTGCTTGTCATGTTCGCCGGAGGGGTTCGCCAGCAAGAAAGTGTTTTGCAGCGGTATCTTGACGATAGTCAGATCAACAATCCGTATGCGGGGAATATCATGTACAACATGCTAACTGGCGCAGCTCCAACACAGAAAATCGTTTTTGGAACCGGTCAGGGGGGCATCAATCCGATACCATCAATAC
>JANRAA010000255.1 GCA_030728235.1 Flavobacteriales bacterium | reverse complement strand
GATGGGAGCGATGCAAGAGCGTATCACTTCTACAAAAAGAGGTTCTATTACTTCGGTACAAGCGGTTTACGTTCCTGCGGATGACCTTACTGACCCGGCTCCGGCGACAACTTTCGCTCACTTGGATGCTACTACAGTATTGTCTCGTAAGATTGCAGAGCTTGGTATCTACCCTGCGGTAGATCCTTTGGATTCTACTTCACGTATCCTTACAGAAGAAATCGTTGGTGCTGAGCACTACCGTTGTGCACAGCGTGTAAAAGAGATTCTTCAGCGCTACAAAGAGCTGCAAGATATCATCGCTATCTTGGGTATGGATGAACTTTCTGAAGAAGATAAGCAAGCCGTTCACCGCGCTCGTCGTGTTCAACGTTTCTTGTCGCAGCCTTTCCACGTAGCTGAGCAGTTTACTGGTCTTGCTGGAGTTCTCGTTCCAATTGAAGAAACCATCAAAGGATTTAACATGATTCTTGAAGGTGAAATGGACCGTTACCCAGAAGCAGCTTTCAACTTGAAAGGTTCTATCGAAGAAGTGAAAATTGCTGGTGAGAAGATGCTCGCTGATGCAAAAGGATAATTGAAATACAATGAAAGTAGAAATCCTTTCTCCTGAAAAGAGCCTATTCGTAGGTGAGGCCGATTATGTTTATCTCCCAGGTGCTGATGGTAGTTTGGGTATCTTAAACAATCACGCGCCGATGATTACAACCCTAAAAGCGGGTGTGGTTAAGATTCGTGTCGAAAAAGGTTCTGAACAGGAATTTCAAGTCAATGGAGGCACCGTAGAAGTGCTGAACAACAAAGTAACTATACTCGCTGAGTAATAGATATACAACACAGAAAAAGGGGCTTTTGGCCCCTTTTTTTATGTCTGTGGTTTGAACCTTTTGCGGTTTCTTCGTTCAATGTCTACATGTCCGTACAACACCATCAAAGTTGCCATAAAAAGCGGAATCAAAGGTATTTTGAACCTCACCAAAGCACCAAAGTTTGATGTTGTAAGGCCAATCATAAAAGCGAACAATACAGTAAACAACAAGCTGTATAAGAGTATCGGGTGCTCACCAATTACCTTTCGAATGATGCCAGGCTTCAAAGTAAGAAGTACAATCAAGGTGATGATTAGGATGAATAGGTTTTCCAGTCCGGATAAGACCATCACGATATTTTTGCTCTCCCAAATAAATGGCCTGAACAGTCCGGCACTCACAGCAGGAAAAAATTTGGAAGCGATTCCATTTAATGATGCGTCGAATTCACCAATATCGAAACTGTTCCCTTTGTAATACTCCTGTTTTAAGTCGTTTTGGATAATTACGGCTGTCTCTAAAGCTCTGTTTGGTGCAAAACGCCCGAGTGAAGACCCCAATTGAGTGAGTAATACAAAGCTTCCTATCAAGACAATAGCGTAGATAAAAGGTACCATGATGTATCTGAAGTAGGCGTTCCGAATGTTTCGAATGCGCTGATAGAAGTACCAAACCAGGGTTCCTGGCAACAGAATCAAAAGGATGTATGGTTTAATTGAGATCACAATCCAACCGCTCACCATCATTACTATAACACTCCAAATATTTTTACCCCTGCTTTTAACGAAATTGTTGGTGCCAACTATGAAGTAACACGTTGCAGCCAGTGTAAAGGAGTCTTTCAAAATACCTGAACCCCAAAATGCCACCGATGGCATGAATAAAATTCCCAATGCTAAGTATTTGTATAAATGGGGGAAATGCTCAACAAACACGCGGTACAAGCGCCATAGTCCGCTGTAGGTGACTAACGATAGCCACATCGTGGTCAGGAAGTAACTCTTTCCTCCTAAAACGACAAAAGGAATGAGCAGTTTGATTACCGTTCGAGCCTTGGGGTCGAAAAACATATATCCCAAAGGCGATCCTGTTGATGAATCGAACAAGCTTTTTATTTCGAGAGTTCCGCCGCCAGCGAGGGCTTCTGAGAATCGAAGTGGACTTTCGAACAAGAGATTCGTGAAGGAAAGTGCACTTTCAAAATAGGAAGTTGTGTCGCCTCCCGAATAATAGAGCGTGTATATCAACCCAAAAAACACTCCTCCTCCAAGCTTGACGAATAAACCGGGGATGAAAAATCGCCAACTTGGGTCGTGGCGATGCTGACGACGCAAGTGCAAACCAATAGCAAACGCCAAAATGAAGAACAAGACCACGGATGGATATTCCCAAGGTTGGACGGGCAGTTGGCCATATGTATAAGTCGGAATGTTCATCAGCGATGGTGGTAGGGCTCGCCTTTAATTATGCTTTGTGCTCGGTAAATTTGTTCTATTGCAAACACGCGTACCATTTGATGTGAGAACGTCATTTGAGATAATGAAATGACCTCATTGGCTCTTGAGCGGACTTCCGGTGAGAAGCCATAAGCGCCGCCAATCAAAAATATTAGCTGTCGGGGAGATGCATTTTGGCGCTTTACAAACCAGTCAGCAAAACCTTCCGATGAAAATTCTTTGCCATTCTCATCGAACAAAACAACGTGATCACCGGGTTCGATGAATTTCAAAATCTTCTCGCCTTCACTGGCTGAGACACGCGCGAAATCAGGCTTTCCAGACTTGATTTTCACATCTTCCAGCTCGTGATATTCGAACTTTAGATAATGCTTCAATCGATCCATGTACACCGATATGCCTTGCTTGATCCACGCGTCATTCGTTTTTCCTACGGCTACAAGTGTCGTTTTCATGAAGTCTGGTTTGAAAATAGCAAAAAATGCGGATATTCGATGTGTGCAAAAGTAGGTGTGCTATGCCAATTATAGAAACCTACAATGTCGTATATTTCACTAATACTTCGCCTTTCTTTGGCAGGGTAATTGCAAGAAACGGGTAAATAATTTTTCAAATGAAAACTCTACTCACATTGGGATTTGCGCTTTTGGCAACGGTAATGATTGGTCAAGAAGATATTTCGGCCAAAGTTGCAGGCGCACTCAGTAAAGGAAATGCAGCCTTGATTGGCTCGTATCTGGTTCCTAGTGTTGATCTCACCATACTCGATGATGAAGATATGTATCCAAAAGATCAAGTGGTTCGCAAATTGGAATTGTTCTTTGCCAAAAACCCACCGATTTCTTTTGATATCAAACACAAAGGCACCTCTAAACTCGATGATCACTACCGCATCGGTGACCTTGTTACCAAAACAGGGAAATACCGCGTTACCTTTTTCATGAAGAAAGGCCAAGACGGAATGAAGATTAAACAGTTGAGAATAGAAGACTATAACGGAGAATAAGCGAAACCCGGTCATTTGGCCGGGTTTTTCATTTTACCTTTGTCCCATGATACAAGAACTTGATTCGGAACAGTTCATTCTAAATGCACTGAATGAAGATATCGGCGATGGCGACCATTCTTCGCTTTCAAGTATTCCTGCCGATACCACAGGAGCAGCCCGCCTTCTCGTTAAAGAAAGTGGCGTGCTAGCCGGAATGGATGTAGCTAAACAAATCTTCAATTTAGTAGACCCAGAGTTGACCTTGGAATTCATCCTCGCCGATGGCGAGCAAGTGAAATATGGTGATGTTGCATTCATCGTGCGAGGTAAAACGCACTCAATTTTGAAAGCTGAACGCTTGGTGCTGAATATGATGCAGCGAATGAGTGGCATTGCAACGCGGACAAATCGCATTGTTTCTAGAATTTCACATACCAATACACGTGTCCTCGATACCCGTAAAACAACTCCTGGTTTGCGGTTTTTTGAGAAGTGGGCTGTGCGCATTGGTGGCGGACATAACCATCGTTTCGGGCTGTTTGATATGATTATGCTCAAAGACAATCATGTTGACTACGCAGGTGGAATTCATTCCGCAATGAAACAAGTGCGGGCTTACCAACAACAACGCGGTATTTTTCTGCCGGTGGAAATTGAAGTGCGAAACTTCGAGGAACTTAATCAGGTGCTTGCTGAAGAGGGGGTAACACGCGTGATGTTCGATAATTTTAGTCCTGAACAAGTGAAAAAGGGAGTTGACATCGTGGGCGGAAAAATTGAAACCGAAGCGTCTGGCGGAATTACGGAAGATACGATTGTTGATTACGCCGAAACAGGTGTGGATTTTGTTTCGATGGGAGCATTGACACACAGCGTTAAAAGTTTGGACCTTAGCTTAAAGGCGCTGTAAAATGTTGAAGAAGTGGTTGAACCGATTGCTCGAATCGCGCTTGGTGAAATTGCCAATCGCATTTGCGAAGAATATCAAGCCTTGGGGGTTTGAAGGTCTAAGCCTATTTGCTGTAGCGCGCTTCTTCATAGAGGGCATGCAGAAGGGGGCGGTTAGCACGCGAGCTGCGGCGATTTCTTTTCAGATTTTGATGGCCATTTTCCCTTTTTTGATCATGCTTCTTTCGCTGCTGCCGATGATTCCAATCAGCGATTTTCAATCAAACCTATTCGACTCAATTCGGGGTTTTTTTCCTGGTGATACATTCTCATTGGTCGAAGAAACCATTGCCGACTTGCTGACCAAAAGCCACAGCACAGTTTTCTCAATCGGTTTTGTACTGAGTCTGTTTTATGCATCCAATAGCGTGAACGCAATCATGCAAGGATTCAATGCGTCGTACAATTTGGGCGACAAAGGAAACCCAATGGTGCTGCGCTTGGTGTCGGTGGTGTTGATGATTGTTCTGAGTCTGTTCATGATCATCTCTGTGGCTTTAATCATCTTCTCAGGAATGGTTTTCGACAAGTTGATTGAGCTGAATATCCTTTCTGAAGACTTGGTGTTTTTGTTGAGCATTGCGAAATGGTTGATTACCGTGTTCTTGATGTATGGATCGATAACGATTTTGTACAACATGGGTGATTTTAAAAATACGAAATGGAAGACTTTTTCGGCAGGTGCCATCGTTACTACCGTGCTGTATATTATTACTTCACTCTTATTCGCTTGGTTTGTAAATAACTTCGCGACGTACAATAAGCTTTATGGCTCACTTGGAACCATCTTGTTGTTGATGATATGGGTGAACTTGAACAGCGTAATTTTGTTGATAGGCTTTGAATTGAATACCAGCATCTCTAAAGCGAAGTTGGATGCGAAACTCATGAAAGAATTGAACGAATGAAAACAGCTATTACTTTCTTTATTTGCCTTGCTAGCGTGGTCGTTAGTGCACAAGGTATCGTAGGTCAATGGAAGACAATTGATGATGAAACAGGGAAGCCGAAATCGATCGTAGAGATCTATAAAAAAGGGGATGCCTATTTCGGAAAGGTGGTAAAATTGTTTCGTGAACCAAGTGAAGATCAAGACCCCGTTTGCAAAGAGTGTGATGATGATCGCAAGAACCAAAAAATCTTGGGAATGGAGATTATTCGCGACCTGGTGCAAGATGGAAAGGAATTCGAAGATGGTACCATCTTGGATCCAGCAAAAGGCAGTGTATACGATTGTAAATTGTGGGTCGATGAGAAAAATCCGGATAAATTGAATGTCCGTGGATACCTCTATTTCATCTACCGCACCCAACATTGGGTACGTGTGAAGTAAGCCTACTTATTCCGCGTTTTCATCCGCGCCAGCATGCCAAATGCTTCTGGGGCCAATTTGAAATAATACGCCACTCCAAAGGTCATAATGGTAGTCAACATCCCTTTTAGGATTATGGCTATGAACGGAGAGTTGGGAAACGGCTGCCAGTAGAACAATGCACTCATGGTTACCAACCAAAGTATGGTAATGTAGTAGGTGCTGGTAAACGGTGTGATCTTAAAGTATTTCCTGACATAATACACTTTCATCGAGTTGTACAGCATAAATGAAAGTGCTGTAGCCAGCGCTGCACCTGGTATTCCCATGTCGAAAACGGTTGGCGAGATGAACAGGTAATTGGTGCCGATGGTCAGGAAAATCAAAATGAGATTGAGTCTGAAATTCAACCGGTAATGCTGGCTGTAAACTAGTATTCCGCCTGATACTCCTGTGGCCATGTAGAACATTTTGGCCATTCCGATGAAAAAGACAACCCACATTCCTTCTTGATACTGATTTGGTAGCAAGTGCAAGATTTCGTTGATGCACACCCATATGCTCACGAAAATGTAACCGCCGAAGAGCAACTGAACCTGCGAACTTTGGCGATAGATGTCGAGCAAGGCAGCATGGTTTTTTTCAGCAATGGCTTTCGAAGTGATTGGGTTGGCAATAGACAATAGCGACTTTTGAGGCAGCAATGAAACAGACCCGATGTAGAAAGCGAGGGTGTAATAAGCTACTTCGTTTAACCCGATGAGCATTCCGACCATGATGATGTCGAGGTTGTTCACCAATATTGCTGCTCCACGATCGAGTATGGAGTAGAAGCTGTAGTTGTAAAGCTCTTTTTTCTGAAGTGGAAATTCTCCGCGCGAAAACGAAAGCCCGGTTTGAAGCGAATGGATCAGCAAGATGACACTCGCCAGCACGTAACCGCCAACGTATACAAACAACAGGGTTTCAAACGAACACATGTCGAACCAAAAGAGCAGGGCCACGAGCATGAACCAAGCCTTTAAAAAGGTTTCGTTCAAAAATTGATACACGGTTGTCTTCAAAACTGCGCTGAGATAACCGTTCAATGCGTAAAAAACAATAAGAGAAATGGTCAAAATGATGAGCTCCCATCGGTGGGGCTGCAGCAAAGCGGCGTCTCCTTCTTGGACAAGTCGCAAGGTGTCGTTGCCCAAGAGCAAGAAAAGAAGCAGAAAAATAATACTCCCCAGAACCGGAATGGTGAATGCCCAACGGAGAAAGGCGGGACGCGTTTGAATGGTGAGTTGGGGGAAGTAGCGAATCACTGTGTTTGGAATGCCTCCGTGAAAAAACTGTGAAAATATCAATGCATAGGCTGTCATGACCTTCAACAGTCCCCATCCCTCTTCGAATCCCTCAAAGGCCTTTGGCAAGATGAGAATGGTATTAACGGCCCCGAGAATGGTGCCAATTAAAATGGAAATAGCGTTCTTTGAGGCTTGATTTATAACGACGCCCAAGTCTAGTAGATTTCTGGAATTCTGGCGGAAGTTAAGAATTGTATAAACAGCAGAGGACTTTCAATATGAATAATAACCACCAAATACGTCGATTCGAGATCACACTTGAATTCTTAAAACAGGAATTGCCACCACCTGCTAAGATATTGGATCTGGGGGTGAGAAACTCTTTCTCGGAGTGGATGGAGAAGGCTGGATATGAAGTCGTCAACACAGGTGGAGAAGACGTTGATTTTGATGTTTCTGCGGTTCAGAAAGATGGTTTTGATGCGGTAACAGCATTCGAAATCATTGAGCATTTGGTCAATCCCATGCCATTGTTGGCGGCCATCAAGGCTCCTCGCTTGATTGCTACTATTCCTATGCGCCTTTGGTTTGCGTCGGCCTACCGCAACAAGAACGATATCCGAGATCAGCATTACCATGAATTCGAAGATTGGCAGTTCGATTGGTTGGTGGAAAAGGCGGGTTGGAAGATTGAAGGACGAAAGAAATGGACTTCTCCTCCATCTTTTCCAAATGGTATTCGTCCGATATTGCGGTACTTTACACCACGATACTACGGCATCAGCGCTCGTCGCTAGAACGGCTGATCTGATCCATCAAATGGCTTAGTTTTTTTGTAAGTGCTGATCGGCTATAGGCTGAAACATCAGGGGCTTCAGCTTCTTTTTGCTGCTTAAAGTCGGCGTAAAGTTCTTTTACTCGTTTCTTCAATCCTGCTTCATCGTCGTAATCTACAAGGGCTGGGGCACCAACCTCTTCCATGAGTGCCGCCAAATCGCCGTCAACAGGTCCAATGGCCAGAATAGGTCTGCCAGATAAGAGGTATTCAAAAACTTTTCCTGTGAGTATTCCTTTGGCATTTTTCGATCGGTTTACCACAAGCATCAATACCGCAGCGCGCTGTTGCTCGCCCATCACAAGGTCGTGAGGCAGGTATGGAATGCGCTCTACAAATGCGTCAAGGGCGTTGTCTGATATGGCTTTTTGCACGCTATGGTCTATCGTGCCAACGGCACGGATGATGAGGTCGGCGGCAAAGTTTGAATCTTCTTGAGTTAATTCAGCAAGTACCTTCCACAGGGTTTGTGGGTTGCGGGCCGGACTGAAAGAACCGATATGTGCAATGCTGAACTTGACATCAACATCTGCTTTAGCGAGGTGCTGATCTTCATCGTCATATCCATTCGGTAAAACGGTGATCTTCTCGGCTTCAACAACATCGCTGAACTCGTCTTTCATGGTTTTTCCGACAACCAAAATGTGCTGTGCATCTTCCAAAACAAGCTTCTCGAGTTTGTGATGCTTTTTGTCGGCCATGCTCGTAAGCATGAGGTCTGAATAGAAGTCGATATTGGTCCACGGATCACGAAAATCGGCTATCCACGGCGTGCCCGTGCTCTTTTGAATTTTTTGAGCAATGAGGTGCAAGCTGTGTGGCGGCCCGGTGGATATGATCAGGTCGACGGGGTTTTGACGGAGGTATTTTTTGAGAAAACGCACCGACGGATTTACCCAAAAACGACGGGCGTCGGGAATAAAGAAGTTTCCGCGTATCCACCGCGAAAGCATCTCTAATTTACCTGGCTTTTCTTTCTCAGATAAAAATCCAGTATTGATGCGGTCGTTTTTTTTCAAACCTACGAACCGTTTGTAGATGTTGTAAGGTTCAAGAATCGGACGTTTGATGACGATAGCTGAGGCTGGGACATCTTTTTCCAGCGAAGGGTCAATGCTTGGGAATTCGGGGTTTTCGGGTGTGTAAATAACAGGTTGCCATCCATTTGAAGGCAAGTACTTCGCGAATTTTAGCCAGCGTTGAACGCCTGAACCACCTGATGGCGGCCAGTAATAGGTGATGATCAATACGCGTTTTTGTTGTTCACTCATGCTCTCAGCTTCTCAGGTGCAATATTCGCAATATTTCGCGCTGTGGTTGTGGGCTACGTGCTGATTTGAGTCTAACATTTCTACAACTAACTTTTTTACCCAATCTTCAACTCGGTCTCCGAGAACTTGGTCTACATGCAGTATGGTATTGTAGTTTGCGTTTTTCAGTGGGATGAACCCTGCACTGTGCGATTTAGCAGAGACTATTCCGCCCATGACAGGGGTTTTCATATCACGTTGGGCGAGGTACATGTACAGCAGCATTTGCAGTGCTTTCGCATGGTCTGGTCGCAAGAGGTCTTTCTCCCAACTGTCGTATTTGATTTCAAGGTCGTCGGCTTTAACACGGCCCGACTTGTAGTCGATAATACGCGGCACGCCATTGAAATCATCTACTCTGTCGGCCTTACCACCCATAAGTACGTCTACTTTTTTGTCGTCGACATCTACGCTGATGGTATGTTTGAATGGGTATTCGAGTTTCTGTAGCACGACGGTATTTGACGATGACAATTCTCGCCGTTCACGTTGAAGGATTTTTTCGAGGTACTTGCGTACGATCGAGCGCTTGAGGTAATTCTCTCCAGAATCCATCAATTTTGGGTTGTAGTGCTTCGACAGTCCTTCGTCGATTAGCGCCTCCAATCGCTGTTCCAGTTGATCGATGGTATCTACTGTAAGTTGCTTGCCTTGTTCATCTTTGAGTCCTTCTTCGAGAACAAAATGGACAATCGTTCCGAGGGTGTTGTCTTCCATCGATTCTTCTAGTTCATCTTGTTCTCGCAATCCAAGCAGGTAACGGTAGAAGAAGTCGGCTTTGCAGGCGCTCCATTTTTGTATGGCCGATGGGTAAAGTCCTTTTTCCAGCATCAAGATTGTCCGCTGCACGATCCAATCGATGTTGGTAAATTCTGGGATAGGAATGGCTGGGCCTGGAGATTTAGAGACCACACTGTTGGTTGAAACGGTAGTCTTGTATTTCGGCAGTAGCGCGCAACTTTCGATTTGCTGGAGGTATCTGCTTTTCTCTCCCGATTTATAATCTGAATCGCCGGCTACATAGAGCAGGTGGACATCTTGTGAGCGGTGGAGGAGGCGGTAGAAGTAGTAGGCGAATATTGCTTCACGCTCGTGTCGTGAGGGCAGCCCGAACCCATACCGCAAATCAGCAGGAAGCATGGATTCTGCGAAATTGCTTTTCGGCAAGATTCCTTCGTTACAAGAGAATATGATGACACGTTTGAAGTCGAGTGCGCGCGATTCAAGCAGTCCCATGACTTGTAAACCGATAAGTGGTTCACCAAGCAAATCAACCTGCGCTTGGGATAGCAATTTAAAAAGGATACGCTCCAACTCGCGTGGTTCAGAAAAAACGGGGTATTGATGTGTTAGTCGCTCCAGGCGTTGAATGTTACTGCGCAAGAGCATCCAGCTTTGATACAAGATTTCGTCTTTTTGCTCACCTGTGTCATCAGGTTCTATTGCTTCTAGCAGGTATTCAAGTGCTTCGAATATCTTAGCTGTAGTGCGGTTTTTAGTCGCTTCGAAAAGTGCCTCGAACAACACTATGAGTTTAGCATTTCCGAAGGTTTGGATCTTTTCGAGCAAGAGCCGGCTATCGATGAATACCATGTTTTGTCCGACCACAACATCTTCAATTCGCTCTACAGCCTTTTCCATTTGGCGGTCTCTATTTCTAAAAAGCGGGTGGCGAATTAATCCGAGAAATGGCTGATAGCGAGCATTGGTGCGCGTATCAAAAAGGCGGAAAAACTGGAAAATTAAGCTTCGGAGTGGACTATCATTGACAGACAATCCCATGGTGACGTTGAGGGCGTTGAATTTTTCAGGAATAGCAGGTAAAACAGCAGAAAGCAACCCATTGTCGGGCAAAACGATGGCTGTTTCCATGGCTTCTTGTTCGCTGATGCCATCGAGAATAGCCGCCATTTGTTGGGCTTGGGTGATAGACGAACTGCAACCCGTAATGGTAATATGCCGTTCAATTTCTTTCACCTTGCTTGGTAAAGATTGTCCGTTGCCTAAGGTGCCGTATTTCCGAATGAAATGTCCGGCTTCCAATACTTTGTTGTGGACATAATAATTATCTGCATCCCAAATAACGGTTGCTTTTCCTGCATCTTCTAGCTTGCGAAGTATGCGTTCTTCAGCAGGTGTTAGGGCGTTAAGTCCAGCGACATAGACATGTTGAATGTCCAACGCATCGAACTTCTCAACGGGGTCGTGGGCTGCTTTTTTCGCCAATGCGCCACCGTAGTAGCTATTTTTCAATTCCATCGAGGCATGGAACGCGTTGTAAAGTGGGAGGAGGGTTTCCCAGAAGCCGAGGAATTTCTCTTGTGTTTGACTTAAGACATCTTCACCGAAGCTCCATTGATCGATCTCTTTGTAGTCGCGAAGGTTTTTAAATACAACCCGCGCTTCGAGCAGGTGGTGATCAATTTCATTGAAATCAGAAAGCACCGTTGGTCCCCAAGCCAAGAAGCTTTCAAGGCTTTCATTTTTACCGCTCAGCTTGCAGTGCGTTTCGTAGAGTTCAAAGACCAGATCGAGACGGTCGCCGCGATTTTTGCCTACCATTCTTCCAATCAGGTCGGGCAAGGTTAGCAGCTCAGGCAGCCACGTAGCAGTTTCTGTTTTGTTTGCAATGGCCCTTTTGAGAAAAGTTGCAGAGCGTTTTCCAGGCAATACAACGGCTATGTCCCTCATGGCATGAGGGCTGTTCAAGATGGTTTCTGCTAAGTCTTCTACAAATGAGTTCAATGCAATTATTTATCGCCTAATTTAAACCCATTGCGAATAAACGACACGAATTCGGTGAATACTTTTTTCGAGGTGAAAACGCTTTTAAAGACTGCTGAGTACGATGGAGATTCATCCACGCTGCTAGCGTGCTGAGGAATGTCAATGTTTTCAGGCTTTTGAACAGGGGCAGCGGGTTCTTCGGGAAGGTTGATGCCCGTTTCTTTTAGAATGCCCATGAGCTCATCAGCCACTTTGTATCGATCGTTGGCTTCTTTCACGTACCCCATTTGTTCTTCAATCATGCCGAGGTTGTTCATTGAAATGGCATCTTCTGGATCGAGCTCAATGGCGTATTGGTAGTCGGCCATTGCGCCTTGAAGATTTTTCAACGCCGCGCGCACATATGCTCTTGCGGCATAGCGATAGCCATAATCGGGCTGTAATTCAATGGCGCGGGTCATGTCGACCTCGGCCTCTAATGTTCGTCCGAGATGCAGCATACACACCCCACGATCATTTAATAAATCAGGGTTTTCGTGTTCTTCTAGCAGGGCTTTGTCGTAACTTTCCAAAGCAAGTTCGAATTTCCCTTCTTTAGCGAATGCTTGTCCTTGAAGCCAATTTGAATTTTCCATCACAACAAATTTACGAATGAACGAAGAAACACGATATTTTGAAATGAAAGGAGGTCGGTCGTTTTATGCCATCACCCCACCTGATCATTGTCTTGAGTATCAAATTATCGGAAAAAAGTATTTGGTTCATAACATCACGGCGAAGATACTGCCTGAACGCATGCTGATTCATGATATTTTGAATGATCAATATGATCGTTATGAAGAAATAACTGAATCTGCCTTTAAAAAACGCCAGGAAGAATGTCTGACCATGCTACAAAGCATGGAATAAACACCCATCAACACCCGAATGTTCGGATGATGTTGTGCATTCATGATGTCTGTTTACTTTGTGGATATACATTTGAAGCATGACAAAAATCCGCACGGGGGTATCACTGAAGCCCTTTCACACTTTCGGAACATCGGTTTCTGCAGAAATGTTGGCTGAGGCAGCATCCGCCGCTGAGGCGCAGGAAATCATTGCTTATTCACAAACGAATAATCTTCCCCTCACCATTTTAGGAGGTGGCAGCAATGTGCTTTTCTCGCACGATCTCGACGGATTGGTGTTATTGAACCGCATTAAAGGAATTGGAGAGGCCGACCGCGATGATACAACCATCAAAGTGCGTGTAGGAGCAGGAGAGAATTGGCACCAGTTTGTTGAGTATTGCATTCGCAACAATTGGGGCGGAGTAGAGAACCTCGCATTGATACCAGGGAACGTTGGCGCTAGTCCGATGCAAAACATCGGTGCATACGGGGTTGAATTGGAATCGGTTTTTGATTCGTTGGAAGCCCTGCACATTCCAACAGGCGAGATGCACACGTTCTCGAAGTCGGATTGTGGATTTGGGTATCGCGAAAGTGTTTTCAAGGGCAAATTTCGCGGACAATATTTGATCACTCACGTAACGTATGCGCTGCAGTTGCAACCGACGTTTAATACGACATACGGCGCCATTGAATTGGAGCTTGAATCGATGGGCGTGGAGAGAAGCATTCGCAGTATTGCCGACGCTGTGATTCGCATTCGTCAGAGTAAATTACCAGATCCGAAGGTGTTAGGAAATGCGGGAAGTTTCTTTAAAAACCCGGTTGTGAATGCTTTACAGTTTTTAAATCTCGTTTCTGAATTTCCAGACATACCGAATTATCCTACGGGAACTGATCAGAAGAAACTAGCTGCAGGGTGGTTGATTGAGCAATGCGGTTGGAAAGGCAAGCGAATTGGTGCATGTGGCGTGCACGAAAAACAAGCCTTGGTGCTGGTCAACTATGGCGGAGCGACAGGTGAGGAGATCTATGCTTTGTCGCAGCAGATTATGGACGATGTTGCCGATAAATTCGGGGTTTACCTCGAAAGGGAAGTGAACATTATATAATCAAAATTTCGCGCAAGGAACTACACGTCGGCGAGCGGTGCGGAGGTTTTTCCGATTTCCCCACTCGTAAACATAGCTCAATTCATGGCTACCGCCTGATGCTCCCATTGTTAGTTGAGATACGGTGAAGTCATAGCTATAACCGAACTTCAAGGATCCGTTGTCGAACCCAAGAATCATCGCGAAAGAGTCGTGGTTTAAATACCCGTAGTTGTTTGATTTAACAGGCAGCCCGCGGTACCAAAGACCAAATGTTACAGGTTTTACTTCGTAATACGCACCAATGTCCAACTGGTCGAAATTGCCTTGCGCTTTGTAGTTGAAGGCAGCGATGAGGTTGTTTGAATTGCGATTTCGGCCATTGAAATGGAATTTGTAACCCCCATGAGCAGAGTATTTTCTTGGCAGTATGCCGACTCTGTCGGGGTACAAGCTTTCATTTGGCTGATTCAAATGATGCACGGCTGCACCAAACCAAAAGTGATCTGAAGCAAGCACAGCTCCTGTGGCAAAGTCAAAGAAATTGATTGGTTGATATACGTTTGCCTCCAGCGTTGTTGGGTCATTGTTTCTCAGCAATTGATCACCAAAAGTGAGATCGTTGAAATTGATATTGCGATTGCTGTAAGTGAATTGCAAAGCTGGCCTGAAAAACACACCCCTCGTAATACCTACTTCATAGGCGTATTGTGCCGACACTGATGTTGCTCGCAGTCCGCCAGTACCGGCTTTTTCATGCGTAGCCAAAAAACCTATTCCACTTTTGATGCTGCTGATGTACGTGTCGAATGCGGCGTTGTACCCTACCCAACCTCCAGGAATGGAAGGCCACTGCTTTCGGTAGTTGGCACTAACACGGTGTTGAATAGAAGTACCTACAAAAGCGGGGTTCAGGTACGTAGGTGCAGCGTAAAACTGCGTGAACTGCGTATCCTGACCAATGGCTGCGCCGGTCATCAACAATAGCAATATGACGATGCCCTGTTTCATTCGTTGCGCAGCATATAAGGGGTTAGTACTACTTCACTTTCATCGATGGTGATCGGGAAGGTGAATTCAAATGTGTCAACTGCAGTTTTGTATCCTTTCGCTTCGATGATCACTTTATAGCGTGTCATCGGATGGATGTCGAGAATGAATTTTCCATTGTTCGGATTCGAGCGATACACGCCTTGAACCTTGTGGGTGTCTTCATCGATCAATGTAATTTCAGCTGCCAAAGCAACGTCACTTGCTGTGCGCACTTCACCATGAATGATCATGATTTCGTTTTGACGATAAATGAAGTCGATGCTGTAAATGTCTTGAGCACCAAAACCACCCGGACGTTCAGATGAGAAATACCCGCGCTTGCCACCTTTGTTTACGGCAAGAAAAATGTCGTCGTCTACAGTGTTGGCTGGGTAGCCTAGGTTTTCAGGTGCTGACCACACTTCGCCCTCCCGACATACAGAACGAAAAAGGTCGTACCCACCAATGGTAGAATGTCCTTTCGAAGCGAAGTACATCGTAGCACCATCGGTGTCGATAAAAGGTGCGTCTTCATCAAACGATGTATTGATGGTTGGGCCAAGATTGCGCGGCAAACTCCATTCACCGTTCGGTAAGCGCTTAACGCGGTAGATATCTTTGCCACCATAACCATCCGGACGATTGGATGAAAAATATAGTGTCTGCTTGTCGGGCGACAACGCCGCCGATGCTTCCTGATAGCTGCTGTTTATCCGCGAAGAAAGTTTCTCAGGTTTGCTCCAAGTATTGCCCTTTAGAGATGTGATATATAAGTCTCCTCCAGTTAGGTTAGAATTGGTGCGATACATGATCATGGTCTTGCCGTCGGCAGAGATGCTTACTGTTGCGTCATGGGTTTCTGAATTCACCGGCTGACCGATATTTTTAGCCACTGACCATGTTCCAGAATCGTTCACTGAATGATACACATCTTCGAAATATTCTCCGTTGGGATCGCGTAATCTTGCAGTGCTATTTGGTCTTCTAGAGGTGAAATATAAGTTGGTGTTATCAGGTGTTATGACTGGCACATATTCTTTCGCTTCTGTATTGATGTTTGGACCGAGGTTTGAAATCGCGACATCAACAGGATGAGACAATGCTTCGATTGCCCTTACTGAACATTGAATGTAGTATTCAGCATTGGCGACGTCGTAGTATTTGTCTCCAGAAGCCATGTAGTGTTCATACACGTCAATGGCCTCTTCAAATCTGTACATGCGGTGCAGAGCAAGACCTTTCATGAGTGAAGCAGGCGCATGTCCTTTCATCTCGGCATAGTTCAGCAATCTGAAAGCATCGGCTTTTTTGTTTTCAAGTTGCAGCAAACAAACTCCCAATTCAAAGTTGAGCTTGGCGTTGGTGCTGTCTTTTTT
>JANRAA010000254.1 GCA_030728235.1 Flavobacteriales bacterium | reverse complement strand
ATCATAAACATAGATGTGTAAGGATCTTGAACGAGCATGCGCTCACGAATGTTGTAAAGGGTATCGCTAGCGTAGAAGTATGAATCAACACAAGTGATATCAATATCAAAAATTGGTTGCGTGATGTATGTTGTATCGTAATCATACGTCACACAGATGATATCATCGAGAGGCTCGAAATAGAAACAGCTATCGATCGGAATGATCTCATCAATTATCAGTTCTTCACCGATTTGAGTATACACTGTATCACAGTCTTGAAGGGTTTCAGTTAGCGCCTGTGGATCCAACCAGAAATAGTCGGGATCAGCAGTCAACTCTTCAGACAATGTGCGCTCAGGGCGGACAAGCTCGTCCCAAAAGCGAAGTTCAACACCTTCAGGAAGGGTGTATTCGAATGGGATGTTCAAATTCTGTGTTTCAAGAATGAAAGTAGAGTCTGTTACTGTCTCTGTGTAAGGGTTTACAAGAGTGATGAATTGTTGGCTATTTTCATCTTCTGTATCTTCATACAAATTTACCAACGTGTAGAACTGACCTATTTCACCATCAGCATTTTGCAATTCTGAGATTTCATCATCGAAAAATGCGCCACCGCCGCCGTTCTCATCAAAGCGACCAAGCACTCCATATTGAGAAGTAACGAATACCGCGTTGCGCTCACCAGCAGTTATTTGAGAAGCCGCACAGTCGAAACCGTCACCGCCAAAAATTTCAAATGAAGATTGAGGAGTTACTTGTGAACCATCGTTGAGAATCAAGTGTGATCCATTGTCTTGCGTACCACCGATAACTGGAACACCAGCAGTGTGAGCAATACCGTAGTATTGGGTAATGTTGTAACCACGGTTGCATTCGATGTACGTTTCACCAGCATCTTCTGATTTGTAAACACCACCATCACAGCCGATCCACATTACCCCACTTTCGGTGTAAACGATTTCGTGCATGTCTACGTGCATATCGATGTTCAAGCCAACGATATCAAAAGGAAGAGCTGCAAGTTCAGCTTGGTAGTTTGGACCACATTTCCAGAATTCGATACCGCCTACAAAAGCGATCATTGGATCAAGAGGAGACACTCCGATACATAGGTCATAGATACCTTGGTTACGAGGCAATGGATTCACATCAGCAATACCAGAAGGCCAAATAACACCCCAAGTTTGTCCGGCATCAGAAGCGTGATAAACACCACCAAAACCACCAGTGGTAGTTGCGTACAAAGCGTAAGCGTGGTTAGGGTCAGAAGGAGCGATCGCCAAGCGAACACGTCCGATTCCTGACTGAGGCAAATTTCCACCTCCAGAACCGAACTCCCCTTCAAAGTTTGAGAATGTATTGTCTGTTGAGCGGTAAACGCGAGCGCTACCCATTGCTACAAGCATGTAGCTTCCATCAGCTGCAATGAAGATATCTTGACAATCTGAAGTTGGCAATCCGCTGGCACCCATGGTAACAGTGTTACCTTCGATGTAGCCGAATCCAGCGTTTGAACCTACGTATACGCGGTTTGGACGCAATGGATCTGCTTCGAGAGCGTCAACGGCAGTCCAGTTTCCTGTTGAGAAATCAGCAGGGTCTGTGTCAGGCAAAACAGCCCAAGTATTACCACCATCTGTTGAACGGTAAACACCTTCTCCGGCAAAACCGCTTCCTCCAGAACCACCAGCGCCATCAAAAAGTGACCCTGTTCCTACATATATATCACCATTGCCCGCTTGAGCGATAGATCCAATCATGCAAGTTGGGAAGGTTGTTATTTGAGTCCAGTTGTTACCCGCATTCGTTGAACGCCAAAGTCCACCTGAAACTCCACCAACAATAATATTATTTTCGTCTAGAGGTAAGATCGCACGTGTACGACCACCTACATCATCAGGACCTAATTCGTCCCAAGCAATGGCTTCAGATTTTTGAGCCGACATGCTACGGTTGTATTTCTGGACAGCTACGCGCAAATCAGCTAGGTCAGCGTCCGAAATCTCTCCGGTTTCAATATTACCTTTCAACATACGCATGACTTCGGCAGCACCAAAAGCATCAGCTTTGGCGACATTCGTATCGCGCGGTTGATATGAAGCTACCTGCAAATCTGCAGTGAGCATGGTAATTGCTACAAATGCAAGTAGCGGTAATCCAGATACTAGAAGTAAAGTTCTCAATCTCATATTCACTAAGTTTTCTCGAAACAATCGGTGGGCAATTTACAACAAAACACTACTTAATGACCAACTCTCGTTGCCATATATTCTCTAAAATAACATGTCTGACCCCTAAAGTGTTCAAAATATGTGCTTTTCAGCGTGATAAGAAGACCTCACAAGCGGTCCACTTTCTACATATCTAAAACCCATTTGGAGTCCGATCTCTTTATACTCTTCAAACTTTTCAGGCGTAATAAACTCAACTACGGGAAGGTGTTTGGGTGTTGGTTGAAGGTACTGACCTAGGGTCAAGATATCTACTTCAACCGACCTCAAATCGGTCATGGTCTCCAAAACTTCTTCTTCGGATTCTCCTAATCCTAACATCACACCAGACTTGGTTTTCATTCCTCCTTTCTTCAATCTGCGGAGGACTTCAAGACTGCGATCGTATTTTGCTTGTATGCGTACTTCCTTCGTTAGACGGCGCACTGTTTCAAGGTTGTGTGAAACAATTTCTGGCGCCACATCGATGATGCGTTGCAGATTTTCCCATTTTCCTGCGAAATCTGGAATGAGCGTTTCTAAAGTTGTGGTTGGACTTTGGTGACGAATTGCTCTAACAGTAGCAGCCCATATTTCAGACCCACCATCTTGCAGATCATCTCTATCGACTGATGTTAACACAGCATGCTTCACCTTCATCAGCGATACCGACTGAGCAACGCGACCCGGCTCGAATGGATCGGCCTCAAGAGGTTTTCCTGTAGCCACCGAGCAAAACCCGCAAGAGCGCGTACATATATTCCCAAGGATCATGAATGTAGCAG
>JANRAA010000253.1 GCA_030728235.1 Flavobacteriales bacterium | reverse complement strand
GGTATGCAGCATGAATGATGTTGCTCTCAATCATGAGGTTGTTGTAGAGGAATTCAGCGCGGTAGACATTGTTTGCGTGTATGCCGCCCACTTTGGCCGCTGCTAAAAAAACGTATTCGGGCTTGTTAGAGGCAAAAAAGGCATTGACTTCTGCCTGATTCATTAGATCCAACTCCGATGAGGTCTTCGTCAGAATGTTGGTATATCCCTCTGCTTGCAGCTTTCGCACAATGGCCGATCCGACCATGCCACGATGTCCTGCCACGAATATCGAACTGCTTTTTTCCACTTGGTTGTCCTTTGAGCGGCTAAGATACAATATCGTAACTATCCGCATCCGTTTGAAAAAAATGTTCGACTTTCACAAAGGAAATGACACCAAAACCGCTGCGGGGGTTGTTGAGAGTCGAAAATGTAACATCGATGCTGACAGCTGTAAATCCAAAATTGCCCATGCGCAATAAAGGCGTAACCCGTGATTTCTATGTGTCGAAACTCGGATTTGTGGATGTAGGAATTGCCGATTTCCCCAATTATTTGATCGTTCAAAAAGACGCTATCGAGGTTCATTTTTTTCTGTTCGACACGCTGGATCCACTTGAGAATTACGGACAGATATACTTGCATACGAATGCTATAGACCAGTTGTATGACTTGTTTCAAAAGCAAGGAGTTGTTCTACATCCAGCGGGTGAGCTGCAAACAAAGCCCTGGGGGATGAAAGAGTTTGCATTGCTTGATCCGGATAACAACTTGCTTACCTTCGGCCAAAGAACAACGTGAGAGCAAGCAGGTATTAAAAAACCAGCTCGCCATTGCAGAAAAGTACACAATAAAGAACGCCAGAAAAATCATTCAAGATGTTGTTGCTGCTATTGATTTTTGGCGCCAAGCCGCAAACGATTTGCATTTGCCACCCGGTATTGCAGACAGCATTCGCAAATCATTTGTGACTTTTTGAATGGTAAGAAATAACCAAGTAAATCGCTGCAATTTACCTCACGATCTCTCGAAACAATTGGTGACAAAGTTTTTGAAAACCCCCGAGCTTTGCGGCCCGAGGGTTCTTCTTGGTTAAAGCGCAGCGCTTGGCGGTCGCAGCGCTTCGGACTGGCTCTTTAGGTACAACAGTGCCAAATTTTCTGCCTGCTGCACTTGCAACTGAAGTGCGCTGAGGTTTGAAACTACCCCGATGAGTGAAGCATTCTGGAAATGATATGTAGCCCATGTTTGGGTTTCACCCTTGATCGAAACGTAGGTGTTGCTCGTGTTCAGGTTGATGATGTTTGCCATTTCCCCTTGCATGGGATCAGGAAAAACAGCGAGAATGTCGTGGTTGATAGATGCTACATCCGCAACGATTTTATCTATTTCTTTTCGTTCGAACAAACGGAACATAGAGGCAACTTCAGAATTGGCTCTGCTGAGGTCGCTAAGTTTTAAATTTGCCGCCTCGGCCTCCGAAATGCCCTGTGTGGCTGCCTTCAATTCCAATTTGAGCTTGTCGATCTGCTCTACAAATTGCCCGACTTTTTCGTGCAGCTGTTCGGCCTTGTCTCCGCTTACAAGCGCACTGTTAGACCTAGCGGCAACCAAATTTTCTTCGAGCTGTTCATTGATAACTGTGATGCCGTGATTGTAAAGTCCAACATTTTTAAAATTCATCAGCTGCAGCACCAGTATAACGCAGATTAGAGAGATGATGGCACTGGTGATGGTGATGGATTTGTTCAAGCTTGTTTTGTATCGCAGGTAGTAGAATACCGGCATATATACCAATGCAAGTATTCCAAATCCAATGAGCATCAACATATTCGCTGTAGGCCAATGCATCAGTTTGAAGGTAATGCCCGTAGCCATTACGCCAAGACCTAAATAGCCAGATATCGCATTGAACTTTTCATTGGGAGCCGACTCTTTGAGTTTATGCGCTGTAAGAATGGGTATATAGCCCAGCACCAGCACCGCATCGCCCAATACAATGAGTGCACCTGCACCCGCCCAGTGCATTGCTTTGAAGAAAATCCCCGCCAAGAGAAGTGCTACAGTTGCCAGTCCGAAACCGAGTGATAACTTTTTCATGGTTTCGTTCATTTGAGTTAATAAAAAAAGGGTTTGGTGTTGCACCTGCATGAGTCCATCAGGTCCAAACAACTTTATGGTTTCAACAAAGGCCGAATCGAAGCTCAGGCCTTCATCCATTTTATGTTCAATAGCAGTGCAGATATGGTCGAGCAGGTCATCGCGCAGCGTATCTAAATTTACGCCCCGAGCCAGAATTTCACTGCGTACAAATTCAATTTGTTGTTCAGTTAGCTCAGCCATGGTTGAAACGAATTTTTATGGTTTAAAACATCTTTCATGGTGTCTATGAATCGTAAAAATTCATTTACTTTTTCTTTTGCTTCTTCTTTTCCTTGGTCGGTCAATTGATAATACTTCCGCACTCGTTTTCCGATGTTTATCTGCTCAGTTACCACGGTCCCTTCGGCTTCAAGCTTGTGAAGCATCGGGTACAGAGCACCTTCAGTGAGTTGAATTTCATCATCTGTCAACTCTTTTACCTTTTGGGTAATCTCATAGCCATACATCCTGGTGTTTTCTGATAGCAGTTTCAGAATGATGGTTCTGAGGGTTCCTTTAATTAGATCGTTCGAATACATAGGACAAAGATACATAGAAGACTTATGTATAAACGATGCATACATAAGAATATTATGTATATGATGTTAAATCGTTGATAATGAGACGAAAAAAATTTGTTCAGGATACAATTGGCGCCAATAGCCTGGGTATTCTACATACCTTTTTCGAAAAGCACGAGCGGAAGAATGGTTTGGGGGCTGCGTGAGCTGTGGTGAGATTGTTTTTGTCGACGAGACTACATCAAATTTGGGATTGAGTGAGGTTACGGCCTCTGGTCGCTTTTTTTGTTTCATGCAGTCCCACCAACAACCCCGCGGTATGCGGGATAAACCCCCCCACCATCGGCCAATAAGTTGTA
>JANRAA010000252.1 GCA_030728235.1 Flavobacteriales bacterium | reverse complement strand
CAATTAGGCTGAGCAATGCAGCAAGTCCATATAAAATACTCACGGTGTTTTTAAATACAACTAAGAACACAATCCCAAATAGAAATACGGTTGCAACTTCGTTCCACATACGCATTGCTTGTGAAGTAAACCGGACCTCGTCAATCTTTAGTTTGTTCATAATTGCATGACAAGCAATGTGATATGCGACAAGTAAGCTAACCAATCCAATTTTCCAGTTTAGCCAAAAATAGGCTTCCACATGAGGTTGGTAGCCGGTTTCTAAAGCAAGCCAAGAGCCCAGAATCAAAGTAATAATCATACTTGGCCATGCAATTCCAAGCCAAAGGCGCTTTTGCATGATCCTGAATTGTTGAATTAGGATGCTTCTTTCAGGTTCAGTTTTGCTTCTAGCTTCGATATCATAGACAAATAATCGAGGCATATAAAACAAGGCGGCAAACCAAGTCACCACGAAAATAATATGCAGAGCTTTCAGGTACGAATACATGGCCGCAAGTTAATCACAGAACGCAAATGCCATGCGGACTTATTGTATTGGGATTTTTAATCTAGACGATAATCCGCAACGCTGCTTAAATTACCTTTGCAGCATGAAAACCAGCAAATTTGCCAGAGAATCAAAGGCCATCTCTTCAGAAATAGTCTTACCAAATGATACGAACACCTTGGGAAATCTAATGGGAGGAAGGCTCTTACATTGGATGGACATTATAGCAGCAATTTCGGCTCACCGACACTGCAAGCGGATCGTAGTTACTGCATCGGTGAATAATGTTTCTTTTGGGCGACCTATTCGTTTAGCTGATATTGTAACTCTCGAAGCGCAGGTTTCCCGAGCCTTCACTTCATCTATGGAAGTGTTTATTGATGTTTGGGTTGAGAATCATTCAACAGGCGAGCGGATCAAACATAATGAAGCCATTTACACTTTTGTCGCCGTTGATCAGTTGGGCAACCCCATAGCCGTTCCCGAGCTGACTCCTGAGACTGAGTTGGAACACTTGAGATATGACGGAGCGCTGCGCAGAAGGCAATTGAGTCTTATTCTAGCGGGGAAACTAAAACCAGAATCTGCAACCGAGCTAAAAGCTCTTTTCTTACCGAAAGAAGCTTGATTTTTCTAGTAGATGCCAAGTTTTTGGCGTTTTGTAAGGCTATATACAAGCATTATTTCAATCGTGTTACATTAGTGTGTTGAAAATGAGTGACTTATTTCATCATATTTCAATTAGCGGGACGTGAAAAAATATGTACGTTTGATCTAGTTAATCCCATTCAAACAAACTAAAAAAACACCGTTTATGTCCGACATTACGGAAAAAAGAGAGGGCGAATTCTTTGATGATGTCCTCAAGTATTTTAATCGTGCTGCGAAATTCGTTAACGTTTCAGAAGGTCTGTTAGAGCAAATCAAGTACTGTAACAGTGTATACCGAATGAAATTCCCTGTTAAAGTGGGCAACGATTATATGGTAATTGAGGCGTATCGTGCAGAACACTCCCACCATAAACTTCCTACCAAAGGAGGAATTCGTTTTAGTACGGCAGTTAACCAGGATGAAGTTATGGCGCTTGCCGCTTTGATGACATACAAGTGTGCTATCGTGGACGTTCCATTTGGAGGAGCTAAAGGAGGAATCAAAATCAGTCCTCGCAAAACAACTCCTGAAGAGATGGAGCGTATTACGCGTCGCTATACGTCGGAGTTAATCAAGAAGAATTTTATTGGTCCTGGTATCGATGTACCAGCTCCGGATTATGGTTCTGGTGAGCGTGAAATGGCTTGGATTGCCGATACATATGCAACGTTTTTCCCAAATGAACTTAATGCACTTGCGTGTGTAACAGGGAAGCCTGTTGGTCAAGGAGGAATCAGAGGTCGTCGTGAGGCAACCGGACTAGGTGTTTATTTTGGTATCCGCGAAGCGCTTAACGTTGCAGAAGATTGTGCAAAGTGGGGAATGACTCCAGGAATTGCTGGGAAAACATTCATCATCCAAGGATTTGGAAACGTTGGTTTCCACTCGGCTAAGTTCATTTATGAAGGAGGCGGTAAAATCATCGCTATTGCAGAGTGGAATGGAGCTGTTTACAATCCAAACGGAATTGACCCGATGGCATTGGAGGCACACCACCAAAAAACGGGTAGCATCACGAATTTCTCTGGTGGTGAGAACTACGATAAATATGGCGCATTAGAAATTGCCTGCGACGTTTTGGTTCCTGCTGCACTTGAAAACCAGATTAACAAAGACAATGTTGCTCGCATCAATTGTAAAATTATTGCCGAAGCAGCTAACGGACCTGTAACTCCAGAAGCAGAAGAAGTTTTAATTGCTAAAGGGGTTTATATCATTCCTGATATTTATCTAAACGCTGGAGGTGTTACCGTTTCTTACTTTGAGTGGCTGAAGAACCTGAGTCACGTTCGTTTTGGTCGCCTTGGAAAACGATATGAAGAATCTGCAGCGAAAAACATGATCTCCGTTGTTGAGAACATGACTGGCAAAGCAGCGTCTGACATTCAGAAGTCGCTAATTGAACGCGGTGCTGACGAAAAGGACCTAGTGTATTCTGGATTAGAAGAAACGATGATTTCTGCTTATCACGATATCCGCAGTGAACTTATCACTACCGAAGGTATCAATGATTTGAGAACAGCAGCATTTGTAGTTGCTATCAAGAAAATCGCTCAGTCTTATAACACACTTGGGGTATTTCCTTGATCGAATATTCTTAAAAAAGAAAAAGGAGTCATTCAATCGAATGGCTCCTTTTTTTATGGATAGAACTCGCAATGAGGTATCAAATTTACCTAGGGCTTTTCGCTATAGATTACTGCGATTAAGGTCTCTCCAACTACTTGCATTGTGTTTTTGTCTACTGATTTCATATTGTCAGCTTGCGTATGCCAGTAAGAGCCAAAGCCACTTCTTGTAGCTGGGTCGTGATGAATGATATCTATTGTAGGAACACCCATTAGAGTATTTACAAAATAATGATC
>JANRAA010000251.1 GCA_030728235.1 Flavobacteriales bacterium | reverse complement strand
AAGAATTTCTCAGCGCCAAGGTCGGCTCCGAAGCCAGCTTCTGTAACTACATAGTCAGCAAGCGACATCCCCATCTTCGTAGCAATGATAGTATTGGTGCCTTGGGCGATGTTCGCAAATGGTCCGCCGTGAATAATGGCAGGGTTATGCTCCAAGGTCTGAACCAAATTGGGTAAAATAGCGTCTTTCAAAAGCAACGCCATAGCGCCTTCTGCCTTCAAGTCTCTGGCGAAGATTGGTTTTTTATCGAAGGTGAATCCAACAAAGATGTTCCCAAGTCGCTTTTTTAAATCTTCTCGATTTTTCGACATGCACAAAATGGCCAGTACCTCCGAAGCGGGTGTAATATTAAAGCCATCTTCACGAGGTATTCCGTTCTCACGTCCGCCCAAACCAATCACGATCTGGCGAAGTGAACGGTCATTCATATCCATAACTCGCTTCCAATATATCCTCCTCGGATCCAATCCCAAGTTATTGGTCGGGCTTTGTAAGTTATTGTCTATCAGTGCTGAAAGTAGATTGTTCGCTTTTTCTATGGCAGCAAAATCACCAGTAAAATGCAGGTTGATGTCTTCCATAGGCACTACCTGAGAATATCCGCCGCCGGCAGCGCCTCCTTTGATTCCGAAAACAGGACCCAGAGATGGCTCGCGTAAAACGACAACGGCTTTCTTGCCAATGCGATTCAAGCCC
The DNA here is from genome assembly GCA_030728235.1 of Flavobacteriales bacterium. Classification (GTDB taxonomy): domain Bacteria; phylum Bacteroidota; class Bacteroidia; order Flavobacteriales_D; family Sanyastnellaceae; genus RI-182. Next base: position 2,332 of record JANRAA010000251.1, on the reverse strand, counting down.
TCGTTCAATCCGATGGAGGTCGTTGTTTTTCCTTCGCCAGCAGGAGTAGGGGTGATGGCTGAAACCAAAATCAGGTTCGATTTTTCGACTTCGCTATCGTCGATCAGAGAGAGCGGGAGCTTGGCTTTGTATTTTCCATACATTTCCAAGTCATCTTCTTCAATTCCTAGTTTCGCCGCTATCTCGCGGATGTGAAGCATCTTATTTGCCTGGGCTATTTCGAGATCAGATAGGTATTTGGTCATTTCCTGCATTTATTGTTGGATTGGGACCAAATTACTCGAATTCTTGCAGAGAACACAAGGGGTTTATGCTTTTGGTAAACAAAACATAAATGTAGTGCCCTTTCCAATGGCAGATTGCACGTCATATTTGCCACCATGGAGCTCAAGAATACTCTTTACGATGGCCAAACCAAGTCCGGTGCCAATACTGTTGCCTGCTGGCCGGGTGTGAAAACGATCGAATATCTTCGGTAAATCTTCTTCTGAGATACCAATGCCGTTGTCTGCAATTGTAACACAAATCTCACTCCCTATATCCTTCAATTCGATGGTGACTTTTTGTCCGTCATTGGTGAATTTCACGGCGTTCGAAAGTAAATTATTCAAGACTCTATCTATCAAAGCAAGGTCTGCAAACACCATGGGTAAGTCTCGTGGAATTAGCTCGATGATATCCACGTTTTTAGATGCGGCGGTCAAACGGTGATTGGCAACGACATCGATTGTGAGCTCCGACAATGAAAAGGACTCGCGGTTTATTTTCCGCTCTTTCGACTGTAGCTTTGAGAGTTCAAATAGCTCGTCGACAAGGTTTTTGAGCTTTTCGGTGTTGTGAAGCGATATAGCCAAGTATTTCTCAAGTTTCTCTGGCGAAATGCTATCGCGTTTCATTAAAACTGTTTCGAGGTAGCCTTGAATAGAAGCCAGTGGCGTGCGTAAATCGTGACTAACATTGGCAAAAAGCTCAATGCGCAGTTGTTCAATTTCTTGTTTCTCAGCATCGAGTTTCGACTGAATCCTATAAAAGGTTCTCAGCAATAAGTAAATCACAACCGCGATTAAACTCGTAACGACAAGAGAAATGAGGGTGTTACTGAAAATAGATTTCTGCGCTTCGGATATGAAACTGTCAAACCGTTCGTCGACCTGAACAATACCCACGACTTTTTCACTCGAGTTTCGAATGGGTTTGAAAGCAGAAAGCCATGTGCCATTGGTATCTGAATAAGATGGCAATACACCACCAACCTCATATTGATCCAGCAGTTCTGATGGAAAGTCTGTATATGTATGTCGCCAAAACGGCTCATCGGCACTCGATATTCCGAAGCAGAACAAGCTGTCGCTCCGGTTGAACATCATTGTGTAAATTTGAGTGCCTAAGTTATTGGCGTCTTTGGTGTTGTGAAGGATGTCGTGAATCCTCATGTAAACGGTGTCGAACTCGTTGTAAGGAATGTCGTCTTTTTCAGGATAACGCAAGTACAAGGAGTCCATCAAATCGCCGTCGATTTGTAAAACAAGGGTAGTAGCAATTCCGTCTAAACGCGATAATTCTTGTCTTTCATACAAACGAAGTTGCTGATGGTAGTTGTTGAATATCAGTATTGTAGCGACAAGTATAACCGATATAAAGGTTATAGCAAATACGTTTTTTGAAAAGGATAGTAATCTTTTAAGCATCGTTAAAGCGGTAACCAACGCCCCATGTTGTCAGTACATATTCTGGTGCGGCAGGGTCTTTTTCAATTTTTGATCGAAGTCTGTTTATATGACTATTCACGGTGTGCTCATAGCCCTCAAAATCATAACCCCACACCAAATTCAACAAGTCTTTGCGGTCGTAAGTTACTCCAGGATTGGAAGCCATAAGGTATAACAGGTCGAATTCTTTTGGTGTCAGCTCAATGCGCTCACTGGCAATGGATACTTTTCTCTTCGATTTATCGAGATACATTTCCTTATATGTAATAACTTGACTTTCCTCAATATTGGTGTCAATATCTACTCTGCGCAGCATAGCTTTAACACGTGCGATCAATTCCCGAATACTAAATGGTTTGGTGATGTAGTCATCAGCCCCTGTTTCCAGTCCCAGAACTTTGTCGATTTCTTCCGAACGGGCAGTGAGCATCAAAATCGGACTTTTCACTTTATTCGTGCGAAGAGATCGGCAGATATCAATCCCATTCATACTCGGTAAATTGATATCTAAAAGCATCAAATCAAACGCATTGTTCAATGCGTAGTTGTATCCTTCCCGCCCATCGCGAAATGAGGTAATGTTGCAATCCATATCTTCGAGGTGAAGCGCTATCAACTCTGAT
>JANRAA010000250.1 GCA_030728235.1 Flavobacteriales bacterium | reverse complement strand
CCTTTAAAGTCTTGTTCTGGCGTCAGTTTTTGCTTTCGAAAGTCCGATATATCGAGATCGCACAAAGCTTCCAACTCGTATCCGAACAACTCGGCAGCAGTTTTATTTGCATCTTGAATAATTCCTTCAAAATCGGTCAAAAATATTGCGTCTTCTGTCTTTTCGACAACCGACAGCAGCAAATCCTTCTGCATTTTCACATTGCGCTGGAAGTGTGTTTTCATTCGAATGATCAGGAAAAGAAAGAAAGAAGAGAGCATTATTGCCGACAACGCGTAAAGACCTTGAGGGTGGTACTGTTCGTCGATGCCAAAAATTGCAACTATAACGCCCACATTGAAATAGAGCAAATAGTAAACTGCTTGGGTTGTATTCCTGAAACTAATACTCACCGCTTGGAGCGTTAGCAACAGCCCCATGATGTAATAAAAACCAAAACTATTATACCCTGTAATGAAGATAACCTGAGCAGTGAAGAGGTAGAACATCACCATCATCAACCTGAACAGCATTGGTTTAGAGATGTTCGTGAAAGAAATCACCAGAGTGAACACAGAGTAATTGAACACCAAAACACGGTCCCACCAAATTTCTTTACTCTCTTCTAAAAAAGAGAATAACAGTCCAAATGCCATTATAGACAACGCGCTGAAAACGCTCATCAGTCGGTAAAACCGAATGCCTCTGTTTAAAGGACGTATGTCTGAAAGGATGCCTCTCACTATTGTTGTATCTTTCGAAAAGTTAGTTAGTGCGATATTACGGTTTCTTCCTTTATGCGGTTCATTAATTGTCAAAATCGAACTCATTTTCAGAAAATTCCTACGCTGCTTGTGTTACTCATGAGTCTTACCATGAGTGCAAACGATTCGATTCCGGCGAATGACAAAAACCTCCGTTTGCCGCTAACGATTGCGGGATCGAGCACAATAGCGGGATCTACACTTGGCGGGCTGTATTTTTTATGGTATGCCGACTATCCTTCGAGCGGAATGCACTCCTTCAACGACTGGGATGAGTATTTTCAGATGGATAAAGCGGGGCATACCATGACCACCTATTCAGTTGCACAAGTATGTCACAAAACGTATCACTGGGCCGGACTTGAAGATCGGAAATCACTTTTGGTAGGAACGGCCATGGCCATGGGATTTCAAACAGCCATAGAGGTTATGGACGGATTTTCGGCAGAATGGGGGTTTTCATGGGGCGACATGGGCGCAAACACCTTGGGGGCAGGTTTATATGCAGGACAGCATTTGCTATGGCAAGAGCAGCGTGTGCGATTGAAGTTTTCTTTCTCGCGCACCATTTACCCAGCCTACAGGCCTGAGGTATTTGGAAATGGGTTACGTGAAGAGATTTTGAAAGACTACAACGGACAAACATATTGGTTGTCATGGAATCCGCGTGAATTCAACAATGGCCAAAATGGTTGGATGTATCTTTTGGATATGGGGCGAGCGGCATGACAGGTGGTAGAGAAAATATTCCTACCACGCCTGCAGATGACCGATTTATTCGGCAGCGCCAGTATTACTTTTCTTTCGACATCGATTTGTACGACATTCCTGCAAAGCGCAATTGGTTTCGCGTTTTTCGATCAGCCGTGGGATACATCAAGTTTCCTGCTCCCACCTTGCTAATTAATCAGCGAACGGGGGTCGAGTTTTTGCCATTCTATTTTTAGCACGCCTAGCGCGGCGGATGTGAGACCAAGTGCAGGTAGATGGCTAGGTGATCAGAATAACCACCCTTGTAATTATCTCCAACGTAAGTTCTGTTTGGCTTTACCTCGTGGCGGTGGCTTCCTTTGAAGATTACATCATCATCTTTATACATTAACATTTCACCATGTCGAACCACCCATCTGCCCCTTCGGAGCATATTTCCGCTAACCATGAACTGATCGAACATGAACCAATCACCATCGTGCTCAGACGTCCCTGAATCATCTTTTACAGCAGGCCAACCCAAATTTACAAGCACCTTGTCATCGGTTGCATTTTCTTGAGCATGCAGCGCACTTCGAATGCTTTTATCGTGTGGTTCATCATTGAAGTCGCCCATGACGAGAATCAGCGCCTCTTCATCTTTGTCTTGAACCTTGTTTATCGCCAATCGCAGCGCAGTTCCAGCTGCCACACGTTTGAACTCAGTATCGTGTTTCCCTGCGCGACGGGAAGGCCAATGATTGACGAATACATTCAGTTCAGCTCCATCGGGAAGTTCACCGACGATATGGAGGATGTCGCGCGCATGAAATTCAGAATGGGTAAGCACTTCAAAATTTATTTGTTCATGCTTTAGATAAGTAAACACTTCAGGTTGATAGAGCAGTGCTACATCGATGCCACGCACATCGCGAGTTTCCTCGTGCACGATCTGATAGCCAACATGTTTCAGTGCAGGATGATTTATTAAATCTTCGAGCACCATTCTGTTTTCGACTTCGCAAAGACCGATGATAGCTGGCAATTGAGCAGACTTTGCCATACCGAATATTACATCTGCTATGCGATCGAGTTTTCGCTGATAGCGAAATTGGTCCCACTTCAGATCACCGTTTGGCGTATAGTCTTCATCGATTTTACCGGGTTCATCAAACGTATCGAATAGGTTTTCGACATTGTAGAACGCGCATGTAATTTCATTTCTCATCGCTTACCGATACCCAGCGCTCCCAGCAACCCCCTTGTCAGCTCGCGGAAAATCGTTCGTCCAACCTGGCGAACCATTGTATTCTTAGTTACTTCTTCTACCAAGCTCTTCTCTTTCGTTGTGCGAGTTCGCCCACCAGTTACCTTCTCGGCCGCTCTTTTTTGCTCCTCAATTTTCTCTCTATGCTCATCTTCATCAGCCGCTTCCATTTTCTTTTTGAGCATTTCGTATGCGCTTTCACGATCGACGTCTTCGTTGTAGAAACGTGCTATATCTGAATTTTGAACCAACGAATCAATCTCTTTCGGAGTTAGGATATCCATGCGTGTTTTCGGGGCACAAAGTAAAGTTGCAGCAAGGGGTGTTGGC
>JANRAA010000249.1:9531-16522 GCA_030728235.1 Flavobacteriales bacterium | reverse complement strand
GCGGCTCGAAAAACAGACTTCAATGGGAGCGGGAGATGCAAACCAAAACTGCCAATCTGCCCTTCTTTTTTTGACAGACTGACAGTTTTTTACAATGGCATCATTTTCGACTGCCCGAAACCCGCTAAAACCGAGCAGAAGATTGTATTTTTGCGCCACGGTGAACGGGTATTCACCATTTTGAACACATTACCATGTTAGGAACAATCAATAAAATCCTAAAGAAAATTTTAGGTGATAAGTCTGAAAAAGATGTTCAGGAAATTTCTCCGATCGTAGATAAAATAAACACCATCTACAACGAACTAAAAGGACTATCGAATGATCAGTTACGCAGTAAAACTGCAGGATTGAAGGCGATCATCAACGAACGCATCAGTGGTCTCGAGAGTGAAATTCGCTCATTGAAATCGAAAATCGAGGCAGATCCAAATATGGATATCGAATCGAAAGAAGCGATTTACGACGAGGTCGATAGAAAAGAAAAAGAGATCAACAGCACCATCGAAACGGTGTTGGAAGAAATACTTCCTGAAGCATTCGCGATTGTAAAAGAAACGGCGCGTCGTTTTAAAGAAGATGCTCCTCTTCGGGTTACCCCAACTGAATTCGACAAAGATCTTGCATCGCGAAGAAACAATGTATCCGTTGAAGGCGACCAAGCGGTTTGGCAAAACACCTGGATGGCGGCTGGAAACGAAATCAAATGGGAAATCGTTCACTACGACGTTCAGCTCATTGGCGGTGTGGCTCTTCACCGCGGAAAAGTAGCGGAGATGCAAACAGGGGAAGGTAAGACCTTGGTGGCAACACTTCCTGTTTTCTTGAATGCCCTTGCGGGAAGAGGCGTGCACCTTGTAACGGTGAACGATTACCTGGCACGACGCGATAGCGAATGGATGGGTCCGCTTTTCGAATTCCACGGAATGCGCATTGACTGCATCGACAAGCACCAGCCGAACTCGCACGAGCGACGTCAGGCTTACTTGGCCGACATCACCTACGGTACCAACAACGAATTTGGTTTTGACTACCTGCGCGACAACATGGCGAGCAACCCAGAACACCTCGTTCAACGCCGCCACCACTTCGCCATTGTCGATGAGGTCGACTCTGTATTGATCGACGAAGCACGAACGCCACTTATCATCTCTGGCCCAACCCCAAAAGGCGACCAGCACGAATTCAACGAATTGAAGCCACGCGTGCAATTGCTCGTGAATGCTCAAAAGCAAGCCGCTACTCAATTCCTCGCAGAGGCGAAAGCTAAATTGAAGTCTGACAACCCAAGTAAGGACGACCTAACAGAGGGCGGACTAGCACTCTTCCGCGCGTACCGAGGCTTCCCAAAAAACAAGGCGGTTATTAAATTCCTTTCAGAAGAAGGGATGAAACAGACACTCTTGAAAACAGAAGGGTACTACCTGCAAGACAACCAACGCGAGATGTGGAAAGCCGATCAGGAATTGTATTTCGTGATCGACGAGAAAAACAACCAAGTTGAGTTGACTGAAAAAGGTATCGAGCTCATTTCGAAGAACATGGATGACGATAACTTCTTCACCATGCCTGACCTTGCCACCGAATTGGTGAACATCTCAAACGGCAACTATTCTGACGAAGAACGGTTGAAATTGAAAGAAACGCTTGTTCAGGAATATTCAATTAAATCGGCTCGTATTCACACCATGAACCAGTTGTTGAAAGCGTATTCATTGTTTGAAAAAGACATAGAATACGTTGTTATGGACAACAAAGTCATGATTGTAGATGAGCAAACAGGGCGTATCATGCAAGGCCGCAGGTACTCCGACGGGCTACACCAAGCGATAGAAGCGAAAGAAAACGTGCGCATTGAAGCTGCAACGCAGACCTACGCTACAGTGACGCTTCAAAACTACTTCCGTATGTACCACAAACTTGCGGGTATGACCGGTACGGCGGAGACAGAAGCACAAGAATTGTGGGACATCTACAAGTTGGATGTAATGATCATTCCGACCAACAGACCCATTTCAAGAAACGACATGCAAGACTTGGTTTATAAGACCAAGCGTGAAAAATACAATGCTGTTATCGACACCATCGTATCACTGAGTGAAGCCGGAAGACCTGTATTGGTGGGAACAACTACCGTTGAGGTTTCTGAGTTGCTCTCGAAGATGCTCGACATCCGCAAGATCAGCCACCAAGTGTTGAACGCGAAGATGCACCAACGCGAAGCAGAAATTGTTGCGCAGGCAGGTAGTTCGGGCGTTGTAACCATTGCTACGAACATGGCGGGTCGTGGTACCGACATCAAACTCACCGATGCAGTAAAAGCTGCTGGAGGTTTGGCCATTATTGGTACAGAACGACATGATTCACGTAGGGTTGACCGCCAGCTTCGCGGACGTTCAGGACGTCAAGGAGATCCAGGAAGCAGTCAGTTCTTTGTTTCTTTGGAAGACGATTTGATGCGTTTGTTTGGATCTGACCGCATTGCAAAAATGATGGACCGTTTGGGCATTGAGGAGGGAGAAGTGATTCAACACTCCATGATCACCAAATCTATCGAGCGTGCTCAGAAAAAAGTAGAAGAAAACAACTTCGGTATCCGCAAGCGACTGTTGGAATATGACGATGTGATGAACTCACAACGCGAAGTAATCTACAAACGTCGACGTCACGCGCTATTTGGCGAACGTCTGAAACTCGATATCGCAAACGTTTTCTACGAACTGGCTGAAAGCGTGGTTACCGATACTGTAGCGAACAAAGATTACGAAACATACACTTTCGATGTGTTGGCATACTTCGGTATTGAGCCACCACTCGACAAAGAGAAATTCTTGACTACGCCAACTGCCGACCACGTTTACAAACTGTATCAGGCAGCAGAAGAAAACTACCAACGTCGCATGACGCAGCTGGGAGAAATCGCATTCCCTGTTATTCAGCAGGTGTATGAAGATCAGACCAACTCGTTTAAAGACATGGCAGTGCCATTTACCGATGGAAAGCGTTCAATGCAGGTAATTGCCAACATTGAGAAGTGCTTCAATAGCCGCGGTAAAGAGTTAATTGATGCTTTGGAAAGAAACGTTACCCTTTCGGTACTCGATAATTCTTGGAAAGAGCACTTGCGTGGAATGGATGATTTGCGTTCGAACGTGCAACACGCCCGTTTTGAGCAAAAAGACCCACTTTTGATTTACAAATTTGAGTCGTACGAATTGTTCAGAGGCATGGTAGCCAAGATGAACATTGATGTAGCAACATTTTTGATGCGTGCAAACCTACCTGCACGCACAGAGCCCGTTCGCCAGGCACCTCCACGTCAGGTTGAAGCACCGCGGGTTACGACCAACAAACAGGAAGTCGACAACATCAGTGAAAGTGCGAATCAGATGCGCGCTACACAGGCTCCGGCTCAACGTCCGGCTGCTGTTCAACCGCGAAAAGCAGATAAAATCGTCGGCCGAAACGAGCCTTGTCCGTGCGGATCAGGTAAGAAATACAAAAACTGCCACGGCACTGCTGAATAAATTTTAGAAAAGAGCACCTTGCAATAGCTGAGGGGATTTGACATTTCGAATCCCCTCTTTTTTCATTATTTCGCTAAAGCGGATGCACGTTTCAGGAGTGTTGATGCTATCTGGTTGATGAACCAAAAAATGCACCTCTTGCAAACCCTCGTCTTGCCATTTAGAAATGCGAGCTGCCCACTCAACCATGCGCGAATCGTCGGTAGAGTGCAAATCATTTCCCCCGAAGCGCAATATTAAAAACCGACTCGTCATGCGCATGTGAACCGCATCTCTTCGTCCGCTCGTATCAGATATCACCGCACCAATGCCCCGTTCCTTCATTTTTTGCCACATCAGCTCCGCTTCAGGAGTTCCTGTGAACCATTCGGGGTGTCGGAATTCAATCGCCATGGCGACATCAATCGGCCAGCGATCGAGGTAGTTGAGCAGTGCAGCACCGTGTTTGGGCGCGAAATGAGGGGGCAGTTGAATAAACGACGGACCCGCTTTTTTGCCCAAGGCAAGAATGGCTTCTAGAAATTCATCTGTTAGACCTTCACAATTGTTGAACCTGCGATAATGCGAAATCAGTTGTGGGAATTTAGGACAGAATTTAAAGTCTTCAGGCATTTCGTTGGCCCAGCGTTTCATCACCTCTGGTGGATGAATTTTGTAGTGCGTAGCATTTAACTCGATGGTACCGAACTGCTCACCGTATAGGCGAATCAAATCGGCATTCTTCGATTTTTTCGGATAGATCTTTCCTTTCCAAGCAGGAATCGTCCACATTGTGCCGCCTGCATACACATCTGCTTTAGCTGAATTAACCCCTAAACAGGCAGTATCGGCGTGATCTGGAGGTAGAGAAAAATCTATTCCGTCAATATTTTCCAGTTTCCCAAACTTCATGCGTGCAATTTAACTAGAACGCACAGTATCTTTCAGCCGTGAACGAAGAAGAAAACATCCTCGACCTTCCAGAAGACGACGAAAAACCGTTGAAGAGTTACCCCATGTTGCGTGGGTTGGCGCTTTTGGGTATTATCACCGCACTTGTTTTTCGATTGCAACACTGGCCATATCAACAAATCATCATGCTCGTTTCATTGGCATTGTGGTTTGTTTGGAGTTTGTTGCATTTTCTGGCTCAGTACAAGCAAGTAAGAAATGAAAAATGGTATTTCATGGGTCGCACCTTGTTGTTGGTAGGACTGTTGTTTAGTTATTTCAAAATTTACGGCGTCTCGAACACGTTTTTTATCCTCGCATTGATCCTGATCACCATCGGTTTTTCACGAGCGAAATAGCAAATACAAAATAGAAGTTAGCATCTACAAAGTTGGTATTGACAAGTGTGCCGTCCCTTTGCACCTTGCAATATGTTTCAATCAATAAAGCACATTGTATTTCCTCATGCTTGTGTGGCATGTGGCTCTCGTTTACCCAACGAACATCATTATTTATGTCTGCGTTGCGAGCTGCAATTGCCCCAAGCCCTTATGCCAACAGGCATTCAACCCTTGGAACCTGTTTTTTGGGGTCGCCTTTTGTTGCAAGGAGCTTTCTCGAACTACCACTTCACGCGCGGGTCGACGGTTCAGAAAATGATGCACACCTTGAAGTATGGCGGCGATCCGCGGGTGGCATACCATTTTGGACGACAGTTTGGCTTGCGTTTAAAAAAACTTGCAGAGCCGCCATTGATCGACATCATCGTACCTGTTCCCCTGCATCCAAAAAAAGAACGCAAGCGCGGTTATAACCAAGCCACCTGGATCGCAAAAGGTATAGCCGATGTCCTTGAAGTCGACGTTCAACAGGCACTTGAACGCGTTGAGCACAAAAAATCGCTTACAACACTCAACCGCATAGAACGGTGGAAACAATCGGGAGAGTTGTATCGGAATTCAAGCATTGACATTACTGGCAAGCGGCTCTTGCTTGTAGACGACGTTGTAACAACAGGCTCTACCCTCGACTCATGCGGGAACATACTAATGGAGAAAGAACCACAAGCACTTTACATTGGCGCACTAGCGCAAGCCATGAAGCGTTATTGAGTACAACTATTCGCATTATCTTTGCGCCCATGTCGACATCACTACATATTGATAACACCCTCACCAAGGCAGAGCGTTACAGAGCATTGGTTCCGCAAATACAATCGCTTATAGCCGGTGAAACCAACCTCGTAGCCAACTTGGCAAACGTGAGTGCTGCTTTGAAAGAAGCATTTGACTTTTGGTGGGTAGGTTTCTATTTGGTCGACGGTGATCAACTTGTTTTGGGACCTTTTCAGGGACCAGTTGCATGCACCCGATTGTCTCGCCAGCGCGGAGTGTGCGCACATGCATGGGTCAACAAACAAACCGTTATTGTACCCGACGTCGACGCATTTCCTGGGCATATTGCGTGCAGCAGCGCCTCTAAATCAGAAATAGTGGTGCCGCTTATCAGCACTGATGGTGAAGTATGGGGAGTTTTGGATGTCGACAGCGACAAATTGAACGACTTCGACCACGACGACGCTGCCGCTTTGGAAGAGATTGCAAACCTGATTTCACACCAATGAGCCGGATACTTTGTATTGCCCTTGTTGCCGTTATCTTATCAGGTTGTGCAAAGATCGTTTCACCTGACGGCGGCGACAAAGACATCACCCCACCAATCGACACCCTCATGTCGCCCCCATTTGGCACTACCCGATTCAATACCAAAACGATACTCATCGAGTTCGACGAATATGTGCAATTGAACGACATCTACAACCAGCTTGTCATATCCCCGCCGCTGGCGGGAAAACCCATAATGCGAGTAAAAGGCAAAAACCTCATCATCACCTTTGAGGAAGACCTATTGCCCGACGTAACCTACACCATGAGCTTTGGCGATGGCGTAACCGACATTACCGAAGGCAATCCTGCGGATGATCTGACGTATGTTTTCTCCACCGGAAGAACGCTTGACTCGCTTAATTTAGAGGGCACCTTGAGAAACGAGTACACCGGCGAGCCCATAAAAGGAGTGAAAGTAATGATGTACAACTCGTTGGAAGACAGCATGCCCCTAACTACACGTCCGTACTACATCACCCGCACCAACGAAAAAGGCGATTTCGTATTTTCACACCTCAAAGAAGGAACATATAGCCTGTTTGCCTTGAGCGAGCAAAACCAGAACTACTTGTACGACGACGTAACAGAAAGCATTGCCTTTTTAGATAGCGCCGTCGTCATATCTCCTGACAAACCCAACCGCATACCGACATTAAAGCTGAGCACCCAGCGCGACACCGTGCAGTATTTCAAGTCGTATCGTGCCGATGAAACAGGGTACATAAGTGCTGAGTTGAACATTCCATGGAATGAAGCCAGCAGGATACAGAGCCTCGACAGCACAAAAAAAATAATGTTTTGGCCACAGGGAGACAGCCTGTTTATTTGGCCCATGGCCGATATGCCAGAAGGCGTTGTTTTTTCAGA
>JANRAA010000249.1:0-9477 GCA_030728235.1 Flavobacteriales bacterium | reverse complement strand
TACCGACACCCTGTTTTTCGAAGAATTGGAACCAAAAGAGAACACACTTGGTGTTGTGGGGAGGTTGCCTGCCAGCCTTGGAGCCAAAGACAGCCTCTTGGTTAAATTCAGCCGCCCACTTTCAAAAATTGCCGATACACTGGTGCAAGTTATGCGCGACTCGACGCTTTTAGACGCCCGAGTTATTGCTACACCCAACCCATATAACGCAGCCATAGCGTTTGATCGCGAGCCGGGGAAAGAATACAAAATCAAATTATTTCCGGGTGCTGTAGAGAGCAGAGAAGGGTGGGGTCATGACACCTTGAGTTGGAAAACCATAACGCACAAGACAGACTATTACGGAACAATGAACATCAGCATGCAGTTGCCAGCAATGCGCGGACAAGCCGTAGTTTTTTTGATACGAAATGGCGAGCAGATAGCGCATCGCGCGATTCAAAACGGCATATCAACCTTTACCGACTTGCTACCCGGCTCGTACACATTGTTGGTTATTGACGACCTAAATGGCAATGAAAAATGGGACCCTGCAGACTACGGCACCAAGCGCCAACCCGAGCAAGTGTGGAATTTCAGAGAAGCCATTGAAGTGCGGTCGAACTGGGTAATGGACATCGACTATATCTTTTCTGAATAACTTCCGTATAACGTCACGAACCAATTTTTGTCTGTTTGCATTTTTGCACACAGCAGAGCAGTACGTTATATGTCTCACCCCTATTACAACAAGCTAATTGCTGCCGCATTTGCATTGCTGTCGTTTTACGCCAACGCGCAAGACGTGATTCCTACCAAAGGAAGAGAATTCTGGGTGGGCTTTATGCAGAACTATGCAAACGAGCCACAGCAAGAGAGCTTAGACATTTTCATCACCTCAGATCAAAGCACCAATGGTATTGTTGAAATTCCACAGTTGGGATGGTCAACAAATTTCACCGTTACCGCCAATCAGACCACCACGGTAACCGTTCCGAACAGTTTAGCCGAGCATTATTCAAGCGAAATTGTAGAGAGCAAAGGAGTGCGCATAGCCACAGCCGACACCGTATCTGTTTTCGCTATAAACTTCAACGCCTACTCGGCGGATGGCACCAAAGTTTTACCTGTTCCTTCATTGGGAACCGACTATCGCATTTCATCATATCCCGGACAATTTTACGGTTCAGAACTCGTGATTGTAGCCACAGAAGATGACACCGAAATAGAAATCACACCCACTTCAAATACTGCAGGAGGCAACATAGCAGGCCAGCCCTTCACCGTGCAGCTCAACCGAGGAGAGAGCTACCAAGTAAAAGCCAGCAGTGGCACAGGCGACCTAACAGGCACACGCATCGTTGCCACAGAAAACAGTGGAGAATGTCGGCCCTTTGCCGTTTTCTCAGGCACCGGATGTGCCAACGTATACAGCGCTTGTGGCGCTTGCGATCACATCTTCGATCAGAACTTCCCCGTTAAAACATGGGGACACGAATTTTTCATCGTGCCATTCAGCTTTGCAAACGGGTATACATATCGCGTGCTAGCGCATCAAGACAATACCGTGGTCACCATTGACAATGGCTTACCCATTGGATTAAATGCAGGACAGTTTGTAGAATTCAACAACGTGAACGACAGCAAATGCATAGTCGCAAATAACGGAATCAGTGTAATCCAATACATGCAAGGCATAACGTGCTCATTGGCTGGAGATCCAGCGATGATGATATTGAACGACGCATCGCAGAAAATAGATCAAATCACCTTCAGCACCGTCGATTCAAACGTAATCACCGAACACGGACTGAACATCATCATTGCAACGGCCAGTATCGCCGAATTGTTGATCGACGGCAATGGAGTTAACGCTGGTTTGTTCACCCCATTTGCAGCAAATCCCGACATGGCCTATGCACAAATCACCATTTCAGAAGGTAGCCACACCATTTCAGCCAGCAGTGGCTTTACAGCGTATGCTTATGGCACCGGTGACGCCGAAAGTTATGCCTACTCCGTTGGGTCTTTCGCCTCGAGTGAACCCAACTACTTCGACCAAACCTTGTGCACCTCATCAACCCTCGACCTCGCAGCCAACCCATCCTTGTCGGATGTTGTTTGGTATATTGAAGGTGATCCCAACACCCCTGTTGGCCAAGGCAACCAACTTACACTCGTTCCCCCAATTGTGACCAATGTCTACATCGCCGTTGGATCAACTTTTCCAAGCGGTTGCGACGTGTCTGAATACTTCCTTGTAGAGTCATCAACCCCGCCAGAGATTGTCCTCACAGGTTCAGACGACAGCATATGCAAATACCAAGAAGTGCAGCTGAGTGCCAGCGTTAATCCACCATCGGCGGCGTATGTTTTTACGTGGGACAACCAATCATCATTGAATGACCCCACCGCTGCCCAGCCCATAGCAACCCCACTCGAAACTACAACCTACAATTTGAGCGTTACAACCCCGAGCGGTTGCGCCTCATCGAACGCCGAGTTCACCATTCAAGTTTCAGACGGACAGATCATTGATTTTGGCATTGAGCCTATAAACAACATCGTTTGCGGCGTTCAGCCCACAACACTGCAAGTTGGCGCTGAGCAAATGGTTATTACCGAAAATTTTGATCAAGGTGTAGGAAGTTGGGCAACCATCTCGAACGCCACCGTTACTGATGTTTGCGGATCTGTTAGCGGAAACGCCTTGTATTTTAATGGGGCTGGAAACCGCGTTGCCACCACCAATCCACTTGATTTGAGCAACGGAGGCACCATCCGCTTTAGCGCAAAAATTGCGTCAGAAAGCTTCCCTTGCGATGATGCCGATCCCGGCGAAGACATTGCTGTTGAATACGCAACAAATGGTTCTGGAGGACCGTGGGTTCAACTCATGATGCTGAACGAAAACCTGTTTGACGACTGGACAGCAGTTCAAATCGATATCCCCGCCGCTGCTCAAACAAACGCCACAAGATTGCGTTGGAGGCAGCTTTCAAACTCAGGAAACAACCAAGACAACTGGGCCATAGACGACCTCAAAATTTCTGTTACAGCCAACACCACGTTCGATTTTGAATGGAGTCCGAACATCGCATTGTCTTCAACTTCAAGCCCCTCAGTTGTAGTTTCGCCTGCGGCGGATCAGACCTACTATGTAGAAATGACCGATCCCGTATTTGGGTGCACCTATTTAGACTCCATCAGTATTGATGTTGGACAACCCTTCTCCATTGACCTTCCGCAAAGTTTGCCCGTGTGCGATGCCGATGGAGTGCTGTTGGACGGAACCATTGCCGGTACAGACAGCTACACCTATTTCTGGAGTGGTCAGCAAAGCACCATCGACAACATCTTCTCTCCCACCCCAACCATCGTACCTCAGAACACAGGAGTTTACAATTTAAGCGTTTCATCATCACAAGGATGCACCGCATATCATCAGATAGAGCTCGTTTTGCAGCAGTTGCACACCTTGAGCATAGATACCGATCAGACCAACATTTGTTTTGGCGCAGCAGTGGCATTAACGGGACAGTTTTCAGGAAATTTAAACGACGTTGTTGTGAGTTGGTCGCCCAATGCAGACATACAAGACCCGAGTGCTTTGGTTACCGCAGCAACACCAGAAAGCGACGTCACCTATTTACTTAGCGTGACGGATATTGCTACAGGTTGCATGCTATCACAGGCCATCGACATCCATGTTTTTCAAGCATTTTCAATTGATGCTGGAGAAGATCTAGCAATGTGCAGTTTGATAGGCAACCACTTGCAGCCAACTGCAACCAGCAATCAGACCTTAGATTGGAGTTGGGAGCCAGCCAATAATTTCGAGAATCCGAACATACAAAATGCTGTTTTTGAAACCGATCAAAGCGGGTTGTATAGCGTTACCGCAATGGATGCAGAGGGATGCGTAGCTACAGACAGCCTGCAAATAGAAATACTGTTTCCCCCATTCGATATCGGTCCAGACCTATCTATTTGTTATGGAACAGCCACATCTATCAGCACCGGCCTCGACCAAACCTACCTGCACACATGGAGCAATGGAGAAGCGACACCTGAAATAGAAATATCGCAAGCAGGAACATACACCGTTCAAGTGGAAGCCCCAAACGGGTGTGTGCGGAGCGATCAGATCACACTCACATCCATTGCTGCACCAAACGTAAACTTAGGAGATGACATTGTTGCTTGTGACGGAGAAAACATCGCTTTAAATGCAGGTTCAGACGGTGAAACGTACATATGGAACACCGGAGAAACCACGTCGATATTGAACGTAACCAATTCTGGGACATACTCGGTAACCGTTACCAATGGAGCAGGATGTTCATGGCCCGATGTTGTATCGGTACTTTTCAACGAGACACCGCAAATAAGTTTGCCCGACACATTGACCTTGTGCGATGGAGAATCCATGCTGCTCGACCTCGGCAACCCTGTAGGAGATATCATTTGGAGCACAGGGCAAACAGCACCAGCCATCATCGTAGATGCTCCTGGAAATTATACCGCTACTGTTTCGAACCAATACAACTGCATTGCCGCTGCACAAACAAACGTAGGATCTGGCGAAAGTCCGCTTGTAGACCTCGGTTCAAACAGCATTGCATGCGACGGAGAAGAGATTCTGCTAGACGCCTCATCAGACGGCGAAAGTTGGGTTTGGAATACCGGAGAGACCACCCCACAAATAACGGTAATGGCAACAGGAACCTACAGCGTGGAAGTAGCCAACGGAGCATGTGTAGGCACCGATCAAGTAAGCTTCACCTTCAACCCATTGCCTGAAAACACCTTGGTGCCAGATACAACTGCATGTTTTGAGCTGCCGCCCTACGGCATCGTGCTGCAAACCAACAACCCCGGTGCACTCTTCTTATGGAACACCGGGTCAACAGACGACAACATCACCATCGATAAATCAGGTGTTTACAGCGTAGAGATCACCAACCAACTGGGTTGTTCAGCAACCTATACCACACGCGTGGTTAACTATTGCACCGGTTATACCTTGTATATACCCAACGCCATTACCCCAAACAACGACGGCGTGAACGACGTTTTTGAAGCCATTGGGTCGCACGTAGCAGATTTCGAAATGGTAATATGGGATCGTTGGGGGCAAAAAGTATTTGAGTGCACCGACATGCGGGATGCATGGGATGGCAGTGTAGTAGGCGGCGATCACTACGCCCCTACCGACGTTTATGGCTATGCTGTAAGATTCAGGTATTTTGATGAGAACGGAATTGTTTCATCGTGGCAAGACCTGAACGGACAAGTAACGGTTATTCGTTGATTTCGAGGAAGCGCTTTACATTCGACAACGTACCAAAGACCACCAAAGTATCGGTATCGTAGAGCACCATTTCGGCCTTTGGAACACCAAGGATATGCTCTACCTTCACCATTTCACCATCGCGTTCTTCTTCATAGCAGCGCTTTACAGTGATCAGAGTCAGGTTGTATTTGTTTACCAGATTCAAGTCTTCAAGAGACCGGTTGGCGACCCCTTTCGGCGCTTTCAATTCAGCCACCTCATAGTTATCTGGCAACTGCAAAAATGCTGTGATACTTGGGTTGATCAAACGTTCAGCAACCAAAATCGCGAACTCCTCTTCTGGCGCGAGTATTTCAGTTATTCCAATGTTCTTCAGAATGCGCATTTGGTTTTCACCGCTCGCGCGGACGATCACACGTGGCACCTTTAAATCGAGCAAGTTCAGTGCAGTAAGAATCGTCGCTTCAAAATTTTCACCGATTGCAACAATCGCCGCATCCATGTCTTCGATGTTTTGCGACTTCATCGCTTTGATATCCGTTGTATCCAAAGCCACAGCGAGTGCCACGTCCTCCTTTATACTCTCAATGCGGTCGAGGCGGTTATCGAAAGCAAAGACCTCAGCTCCTTTCGAAGCCAACCGGTGAGCGATTTGGGTGCCGTAGCGTCCTATTCCAATTACAGCAAAGCGCGTTCTATACATGTTACAAAGATAAAAACAGGAAGAAGATAGAAACTAAAACAGCGTGATTTACTCGAATATCCCATTACTTGGCAATTGCCCGTTCCAAAACTTGTCCGAATCTGAATACATCTTCAAAGCTATTGTACAGTGGCACCGGCGCCATGCGAATAACATTTGGCTCTCTCCAATCAGCGATGACGCCCTCTTCGGTTATTGCATCAAAAAGCTTTCGGCCGAACCCATGAGCCAGAACCGACAATTGGCAGCCCCTTTCTTCATGGTTCATCGGCGTTATGATTTCTAGGTTTGCATTTGTTTTTTGCGCCACTTGGCGGATGATGAAAGCCAGGTAATCGGTTAGTTGTAGACTTTTATTTCGAAGGTTTGCCATGCCAGCGTTGTGAAACAAATCGAGTGATACCTTGTGAATGGCCATGTTAAAAACAGGAGCATTCGACATTTGCCAGCTTTCAGCAGTAGGCATCGGTTTAAAACCCGGTTTCATGAGGAAACGCTCCGACTTGTCGTGACCCCACCAACCTGCAAACCTCGGTATCTCAGCATTTGTCGCATGACGCTCATGAATAAAAACACCTGAGATAGCGCCTGGACCGCTGTTCAAATATTTGTAGCTGCACCAGCAAGCAAAGTCTACATCCCAGTCGTGGAGATGCAATGGAATGTTACCTGCAGCATGAGCCAGATCAAATCCACACATTGCACCCACGGCATGAGCTTCCGCAGCGATGCTGCGCATATCGAAAACCTGACCAGAGTAGTAGTTTACGCCACCAATCATTACCAGTGCTAGCTCATCACCTGCCTTTTTTATTCCATCTATCACGTCTTCGAGGCGAATGGTGTGTTCACCTTCACGCGGCTGTATTTCAATCAAATGCTCCGCAGGATCCAAACCGTGAAAACGCAGTTGCGACTCCACCGCGTATTGATCGCTAGGAAATGCTTTTGCTTCGCAGAGAATCTTAGTCCTTTTACCTTGAGGGCGAAAAAAAGACACCATCAGCAGGTGCAGATTCACCGTTAGCGCATTCATGAGCACCACCTCATTTCGGTTAGCACCTACCAATTCAGCCGCTAGATCAGTGAACAGCTCGTGGTAGCTGAACCAAGGATTTCGTGCGTGAAAATGTCCTTCAACACCCCACTTGCCCCAATCTTCAAGCTCTACCAACAAGGCTTCCTTCGCCTTTTTTGGTTGCAAACCGAGCGAATTGCCTGTAAAATATATTACCTCTTTTCCGCCTATGACAGGAAAGATAAATTCATTCCGAAATTTCGCCAGTTGATCGGCTGAATCGAGTGATTTTGCGAACTCTGCTGTATTTTCAAATACCATCTCCGTTGTTTTGTGGTAATTTTGCACCAAAGAACGGTAAAATAGAACGATTCATCCAAGCATATGCTCCAGCAAACCAAGTCTCAGGCACTTTTCGAAAAGGCAAAAACGTATTTCCCAGGTGGTGTTAATAGTCCGGTTCGGGCTTTCAAATCTGTTGGGGGCACACCCCTTTTTATTGAGCGCGGCGATGGAGCTTACTTATATGATGCCGATGGGAATCGCTTCATTGATTTCTGCAACTCGTGGGGGCCGCTCATTCTTGGGCATAACAACCCAAATGTGAGAAAAGCCATCATTGCAGCGGTTGAAAAAGGGACATCATTTGGAGCACCTACGGCGTTGGAAAATGAACTTGCAGAGTTGATACTGTCGAACCACCGATACATTGAAAAAATACGATTTGTGAGTTCAGGCACCGAGGCGGCTATGTCGGCCCTGCGCCTTGCTCGTGGCGTAACCGGACGCAGCAAAATCATAAAATTTGATGGTTGCTATCACGGACACGTAGATGCGCTACTTGTGCAGGCAGGTTCAGGATTGGCGACACTTGGCACCTCATCATCAGCTGGAGTGCCTGAGGCGTATGCCCGAGAGACCATCGTGTTGCCATTGAACGATATAGATGCAATGGAAGCCGCAGTTTCAAAATACAAAGGCGAGATAGCATGCATCGCCATTGAGCCGATACCAGCGAATAACGGATTGCTCATACAAGACATCGACTTCCTGCGTTATTTGCGCGAAGTAGCTACACGAGAAGGCATCATCTTGTTGTTTGACGAAGTTATTTCCGGATTCCGAGTTGGGTTTGAAGGAGCAGCAGGATTGTACGACATACAACCCGACGTCATTGCCTTTGGAAAGATCATTGGTGGCGGCATGCCTGTTGGGGCTTACGGAGCCAGTGCAGAAATCATGTCGCACATTGCCCCAGAGGGGGATGTTTATCAGGCAGGAACCCTTTCGGGGAATCCCGTTGCCATGGCTGCAGGAGCTGCCCAGCTGCGCGAACTTTTGAAGCCAGGTTTTTACCAGATGATGGAAGAAAAAACGGCCTCCCTGATAAATCCTATCATCGCGTATGCGAGAGAGAAAGGCTACAAATTCAATATCTTCAGTCGCGGATCGATTTTTTGGCTAGCATTTTCAGATCAGATCAACATTCGGAAGTCGAATGAGATTGACCCTGCCAGCATGAAGTACTTCACCGTGTTGCACCGCGCCTTGCTTGAACGAGGCATCTATTTGGGCCCGAGTGGTTACGAAGTAGGTTTTGTGTCGGCAGCACACAGCGATGCCGATATAGCCATAGCAGTATCAGCATTCAAAGAAGCCTTGGACCTCGCTTACAACAGCTAGGAGCACCAGAACACCCCGAAGGAACATGGTACCATCGAGCCAGCCTGCGAATAGCATGTTGTCGGTTCCCGGTTTCGATTTCTTGATCAACCAAAGCGAGAGAACTGCCACAAAAAACAGGCTTACAAAAGAGGTAATCGATAGCCATCCCGCGTTTAAGCGGAAAACATTTGCACCGACCATGGCCAAAATGAACGTGCAGGCGATGTTTCGTGCCATTTTCGCTCCAACCAACTGCGGAATCGTTTTGTTAGAAGGATCGTCAACCAGCATATCGCGGATATCGAATGGAATTGTGATCGCCATAAAATAGAACCAACGTTCTAAAACCATGGCTACGCAGCCGTTTGGCATAGAAGAGTTCGAAAGCAAGGGCGGCAATACGGTTGTTGCCACTGCCCAAACAGCGGTTACTACGAATATCTTTACCACTGGAAACTCACGCAGCGATTTCAACTTACCCTTCGCGGGAAAGATGCGCAACACATAGAGTGCAGAGGCTACCAAAAGGGAAAATCCGAGAATCAATAAATCGGCGGTGACGGGCCATGGTGAGAAGAGCAGAAACAGACAACAAACCGCAATGGCAAGAAGCAAAGCCGATTTGTTTTTCTCAGTAAACGTAGCAGCCTGCGAATGCACCGCATACTGTTTCGACTTGACCAATCGCTGCAGGTTATACACAACAAAAGAGGCCGCGAACATTTGCAAAATCACCAACCCATTGAAGCATTGGTTCGACAAAGCAAACGTTTCAGCTGCAAGCAACGCACCTCCCAAAGCCACCCAAATATTGCT
>JANRAA010000248.1 GCA_030728235.1 Flavobacteriales bacterium | reverse complement strand
GTGTCGCTTTTGGGTAACGACCTCAATGAATTGTCGGCCGCATCTGATGCGCTAACTGAAGAACTCAACCGTCGCGATGATTTGAAAGACGTTGTCGACAACAACCAAAAAGGATTGCAAGAGGTAAACGTGAAACTACTGCCGAAGGCGCGGTATCTCGGACTAACACGACAGGAGGTATTGGCGCAACTGCGACAGTTTTATTTTGGAACTGAGGTTCAACGTTTGCAGCGTGGCGAAGATGAAGTGCGGGTATGGATTCGTTTGACAGATGAAGACCGTTCGTCGATAGCCGATTTGAGAAAGGTGCGCATTCGTACGGCAGGAAACCTCGAAGTTCCGCTCGAAGAAGTTGCTGAACTGGAAATTAAACGTGGCGTAGTAGCCATCAATCGCCTGTACGGTAAACGTGAAGTGCAAGTGAGTGCCGACCTCGCAAGGTCTGACGTGTCTGCCTCTGACGCTAACGTGGATATTCGTGAAAATGTGGTGCCGAAAATACTGGCGAACTACCCGTCGGTTTCGGTGAGTTATGAAGGTCAAAACCGCGAGCAGGCTCGATCACAACAATCTATAGGCACAGTAATGCCGCTTATCTTTTTGTTGATGTTGTTCATCATCATCCTGACGTTCCGATCTCCGTTGCAAGGTATGGCGGTGTTCTCTCTGATCCCGTTCGGGATGATTGGTGTGAGCATAGGCCACTGGGTGCTGGGTGCTCAAATCAGCTTGTTCTCTATTTTGGGTATTATCGCATTGATTGGTATTCTGGTGAACGATGCACTCGTATTTGTGGCGGCATACAACCAGAATTTAAAAGAAGGTATGAGCGTTAGAGATGGAATTTATGCGGCAGGTCTTAGTCGATTCCGTCCAATCATCTTAACTTCTGTAACCACCATCGCCGGACTAGCTCCGTTGATTTTAAACAAGAGTTTTCAGGCTCAATTCCTCATTCCAATGGCCATTTCAGTAGCCTTTGGATTGTTATTTACTACGTTGATTATTTTGGTCTTGTTGCCTATTTTCTTGATGTGGATTAGTCCGCTGCACCGCTCTTGGATCTGGGTGGTTCGCGGAGAATGGCGCAATCCTATTGATGCCGAGCCAGCAGTGAGAGAAATCAACAACAATAAAGAATTTGAAGGTGAATTATAAGTTGCTGATAGGTTGCTTCTTTGCAACCCTGTGTCTCCATTCGGATGTTACGTCGCAAGCGCCGCTGACATTGGAAGAAGCAGTATCGAAATCGCTTGCAAACAATTTCCAAATCGTGCTGGCTCAAATGCAAGTGGAGATTGCTGAGAACAATAACTCATGGGGACAAACCAGTGCGCTTCCGACCATTGGTTTGAGCGGTGCTTACAACAACAACGTTAGCGACCAAAGTCAGAACCCCACAGCTTTCATTCGAGAGAAATTGATCTCTACAGGTGTGCAATACGGGGCTGCTTTGAATTGGACGCTTTTTGATGGTTTCGGGATGTTCGCTACCAAACGCCAACTCGAACTTCTTGAAGAACAAAGTGAAGGAAACGCTTCGTTGGTAGTCGAAAACACGGTTCAAGGTGTCGTGCTCGCATACTACAATGCGCTGGTTCAAAAGGAGAAACTACAGGTCCTCGAAGAAGTGATCACGCTCTCCCGCGATCGGCTGGCGTACATGAAGGTGAAGCAAGAAATGGGGGCGGCATCGACTTTCGAAATACTGCAATTCGACAATGCGATTATCGCCGATAGTTCAAACTACTTGTTGCAACAATTGGCTCTGAACAATGCCATGAGAAACCTGAATCTGTTCATGGCCGAAGATCTGGAAACAGAGTGGGATCTTACAACATCGATGGTGGCGCCTGAGCTCAACTATGATCTTGCGTCGATATGGAGTGAGGTGAAAAACAACAACCAGGCAATGCGCAACCAAATGGTGAATAGCTTGCTTGCTGAACAAGACCTACGCTTGGCGAAAGCGGGCATGTTCCCTGTGATTGGATTTGCAGCAGGGATTAATGATTCGCAAAACACTTTCCGCGCAGGCGAGCTGCAAGGCGACGGGAAGACGTTGAATTATTTTGGAAATTTTACGCTGAACTTCAATTTGTTCAATGGCGGTAAGACGCGCAGAGCGATTCAAAATGCACACATCAGAGAGGAGATGGCCACCATCAGCATCGATGATCTTTCGAAACGCACAGAGTCTGAATTGCGCAATACTTTCAATCTCTACGAGGCGCAGAGAGACATTTACGACATGACGGCAAAGAATGTGCAGAACCAAAAGACGTCGCTAGATATCGCGGCAGATAGGTTCAACAATGGGGTGATATCTTCTTTCGACTACAGGAGTGTGCAAGTGGCGTATTTGAATGCAGCCATGCAGCGAATTGAATCGATGAACAACCTGCTCAGTACGCACACCAACTTGGTGCGTCTCCGCGGGGGGTTGATCAAGGCAAATTGATTTTACAGACAGCTTTTTAAATAGTCGCTGAGGGCGATTGCTTGCGCTTCACGCGTGTAAGCGGTCATGTTGTTGGTTGTCTGGGTGGTTTCGCCTGCTTTGAATTTTTGGTACTGCTGACCAATGAAGGCTGCCACTTCAGAGGCGGTTTCAAAGGTGCCTCCGTTGTTGTATTCTGCCATCAACTCATCTACCGCGGTGTCGCCTTTCGGAGCAACAACAATCGGGTTGCCAGATGCCATGAACTCGAATATCCTGCTGGAGTACACGCCTTCAAATCCAACTGCTGGGGGGTAGAAAAGGACGTGCGACTTCCGTATAATTTCGATGGCTTCGGTGCGCGGAATGCGCGGCATCACCTTCAATCCGGGATAATCGGTTAAGTTGTGCTTTTTCAATGCGGCATTAACGTGTGTGGCAATAAGTACATGCACCCCTGCCAAAACCAAATGGATGTCGGCCTCGGTGTGTTCAATGAACTTTGCGATGCCCTCAAACAAGGTGTCTATTTGTTTCCACTCGACAATGGTACCGGCATGGCTGATGGTAAATACAGGATATTGCTCGCTATGTTCTGCAT
>JANRAA010000247.1:8065-16662 GCA_030728235.1 Flavobacteriales bacterium | reverse complement strand
GTCAACACCCTCGATAATCCAAACAACTACCGCGTTACGTTTTGGTCTGGTGGTGAACTGGTATCGTTCAGTTCATTCGCCTCTTCGGTTTTTCTAGAGTTGATTCCCGATGACAACCAGATGACCTTGATTATGAACCACGAAGTACCGTGGACAAATGAGACGTATGAGGTGTACCGCCAAGAGCCAAGTGGAGGGGCGTTCAACCTTGTTGGCACTGCTACAGAAGCTATGTATACCGATACAGGTTTGGTGAACAATGTTAGCTATTGCTGGTTTGTGAGGTCGATAGGTACTTATGGAACACCAGGTGTCATCGATCCGCTGATCAACGACAGTCAAATTGCGTGTGGCAAGCCTTATGACCTCACGCCGCCTTGTCCACCTGAGATCACGGTAGACGGTGATTGTGAGAGTGAAACCGTGCTGATAGTGTGGACGAATCCGAACAACAGTTGCGCCGATGATGTAATGGGCTACAGACTTTACTATGCGCCGGTAGAAGGTGAAGATTTGTTGCTGTATGCCGAGTTCGACTTTGAAAATGATACCGTTTTTGTCTTCAATGAAGATGGCGAAATCGGCTCAATCGCCGGATGTTATGCAGTAACTGCGCTCGACTCGTTGCTAGAAGGGCCAGACGGCAACCTGCGACGAAACGAGAGTGTTTTGTCTGATATCTTCTGTGTAGACAACTGTCCGATTTACCTGCTGCCAAACATCTTCACACCGAATAACGACGGGGTGAATGATGTGTTTATACCGTATCCATACCGCTTCATTGAAAGCATCGATTTCCAGGTCTTCAACAGATGGGGTGGTTTGGTTTATAAGACTGCAGATCCAGCCATCGGCTGGGATGGCACCGATCAAACCACAGGGCAGGTATGCACCGATGGTACTTATTTTTACACTGTTACAGCCAACACCATTCGTCTGACGGGCATTGTTCCTGAAAAATTCTCAGGTACAATCCAATTGTCTGACGGTAAAAATCCGGTTCAGGAATAGAAAACATGTTTACAGGAATTATTGAAACCTTAGGCACCGTGAAAGCCATTGTGGCCGACGGTACCAATTTGCACATCACGCTATCTTCTCCCATTACATCAGAGCTAAAGGTCGACCAGAGCGTAGCTCACAACGGCACGTGTTTAACCGTAGTGGCGATTGAAGGCGATGAATATGTGGTAACCGCCATTGAAGAAACGCTGGTGCGAACCAGTTTAAACGATTGGAAAGAAGGCGATGTGATCAATTTGGAGCGTTGCATGGTTTTGGGAGGTCGACTTGACGGACATATCGTGCAAGGCCACGTGGATACCGTAGGGGTTGTGACGCGCATTGAAGACAAAGATGGTAGCTGGGAAGTGGGAATAGGTTACGATGGTAAAATGGCTGCCGCCGATGGCTTGGTGACCGTACCGAAAGGTTCAATTTGTTTGAATGGTACAAGTCTGACGGTTGTTGAATCGACGCTTGATTCTTTCAGTGTTGCCATCATTCCTTATACGTGGGAGAACACCTGTTTTCACACATTGAAAGTGGGAGACCGGGTGAACCTTGAATTCGACATCCTAGGGAAATACTTGGCCCGACTCACCCAGGTAGCTGCGCTCAATCAAATATCTTCTGTTTCCTAAGCTCGAAGTTTTGTCCGAGATAAACTTTTCGCACCTGTTCATCGGCTGCGAGCTCTTCGGCTGTGCCTGCTTTTAATATGTTTCCTTCGAAAAGTAGGTAGGCGCGATCGGTGATAGATAGTGTTTCTTGCACGTTGTGATCGGTGATCAAGATGCCGATGTTCTTTTTGCGAAGCTGCGCGATGATTTTTTGGATGTCTTCAACGGCAATCGGATCAACACCTGCAAAAGGTTCATCAAGAAGGATAAAGCTAGGATTTGTTGCCAAGGCGCGGGCTATCTCGGTACGTCGGCGTTCACCCCCTGAGAGGTAGTCGCCGCGGTTGGTGCGCACGTGTTGCAAACCACATTCGTCTAGCAGCTGCTCCAATCGCGCTTTGCGTTCTTCTTTGTTCAACTTGGTCATTTCGAGAATGGCCATGATGTTGTCTTCAACGCTCAATTTTCTGAACACAGAAGCTTCTTGCGGCAGGTAGCCCACTCCGAGTTGCGCTCGGCGGTACATCGGTTCGGTGGTAATCTCTTTATCGTCGATAAATACGTGTCCTTCATTCGGACGAATCAACCCCGTAATCATGTAAAACGAAGTCGTTTTTCCGGCACCATTTGGCCCGAGCAGTCCGACGATTTCTCCCTGTTGCACTTTGAAAGAAACCCCTTTCACAACAAGTCTTTTTCCGTAACGTTTGACGATATTTTCGGCGCGTAGCTCCATGGTTTCAAAGGTACGAAACGAAAACGAAGCGTTGATATTTCACAACGAACTTACTTTCCCAGTTTGGAGATGAGGGTGTCGTTTTGCTTTCGGAGGTAATCAACCTGCGATTCGAGCTGCTTGATTTGACTTTGGTATTGCTCCTCCAACTTTTTCCATGCCTCAACGTCTTTGTGCATTGAGAAACTTTGTCCGCCAGCACTCCCGTAGTTGTTGAAGAAAATGCTTTCATCGAAGCTTGAAATGTCGACCGTTGATACCCCGAGGATCTCGGCAATGCGTTCAAGCTTGTCTATGGAAAGAGAAACTTCTTCGCGTTCAATGCGGCTATAACCCGAAATGGTCATCCCTAACTTTTCGGCAACTTGCTCTTGAGTGAAATTTTTCAACTCGCGTATTTTCCGAATACGGTGCCCAATGTGGTTGGCTTTGTAGCTAGTTTGGTCTTCCATGGTGTTGAATGTGGGCTGAAAATTAGCCAAAAATTCCTTGCCTTTTGGAGCAATCAGAAATCGAACTGGAACTTGGCGCGTATTCCGAACCTTACGATGTTGTCGTGGTCGAGATACGATAGGCGCCACAAGGCATCTATGCGGAATATCTTGAAGATGTTCTCTATACCCAGTGCAGCTTCTACGTAGGGCTTGGTGAGGACGTATGTTTCTGCCGGTCGCACCAGTTCGGCTTCGTTGGCTGGATTAAAGTTTCCAACTACGCCTTTGGCAGATGCTACCTCTCTCCACTTCAGCTTCCGCATGAGCGGAATCTTGTTCAGGAATAGTCCTTCAGCATGATACGATATCGATGCAGCCACCCATTCATCACTCACGAATTCGAAGAAGTTCATGGCGTTGTAGGCGGTTTCATCGTAGAAGAAGGTCTCGTTACCTTGGTGCAATTGCAACAGAGGGTAGGGCAGTGCTCCCCAAATTTTCCCTGCTTCAAGTCCCAAACGAGCGTATCCAAACGGTCCGAAGCGCACCCGATCACGGATGCGGAAAAGCAACTTGTGGTAGTCGTAGTCTGCACCCAAAAGTCCTTTCACACCCATTGAATAAGCGGCTTCAATAACCGGGTATCGTGTGCCCAAGCTCACGCGTTCAAACTCACCAGAGAGGTATTTCTCTTTGTATGCGAAGCGGGTATATAGGGTAATTTCGGTTGTGGTGAGGTTGTCGACCGGACTGAGCTGCCGCAGGTCGTCGTAGCGGTCGTACTCCAAAGCGCCGAGCGGAGCCAAGATGCGGTGTGTAAAGATGACTTTGTTGCTGAAGCCATAAAACCATTCGCGTTCGAGCGAGGCTTCGGCTTGAATGACATCTGTGAGTTTATTTGCTGGGTTTCGCCGGAATATACTCGCCAAAACGTTGTCTGTTCGAAATGCCCCTGGGGCTTGTCCCAACTGCTCCACGTCGTGCTTCCCGTTGATGTTAAACACCATACGCGGTTGTTTGCTGAGCATCCAGGTAACGGCGCCGCCGAATTTAAAGCGATCGTCTCTTATGCCATAAGCGCTGTAACCCTCAATCATAACGCGCTTTGAAAAGTCGTTGCTGGTGCGCCCTCCAAGTCTGAAACGATGACCTTCTACTGGGTTGAAACTGTAGGTCGTGAAGTAGGGCCCGAATTCGAAATTCCCACGCACGTAGTATCCGTTTACCAAGAGGTTGACGACATCGGCTACCGTGCGGAACTGCGGTATGTTTTTGATCGAGTCAACCATGTTGTACACGGCTTTTTCGTTGTCGGTAAGCTCAATGTGGCGGGCTTCATCCCAGTAAGATTCTTCTTTTTCAGCGGCTCGTTCATCTACAACAACGTCTGAGATGCCTTGATAGAACTCATCAACCCGAGGAGCGTTGATCGTGAAGTCTTTGTAGGTCGTGGTTTTTCGTCCGTAAAAGCCCATTGTTTTTTCGGCGAGGTTGAAGTCGATGAGCAGCTGGTCTTTGGTGAGCATCCAAACTTCGTTTTCTACCTCATTGTATTCTTGCTCTACCTTCATTTCATGAATGAAGTTGATGTTGGCGTCTTCTGCAATTGTGGCGACAATTTGCTTGATGGCGTAGGTGGTGTCGTTCACCCAAAACTCACCATCGAAGGTCAGCTCTTGCTTTCTTTTCGGCTGAAACTTTATTTGGTAGCACCATTTGTTGTCGATGTAGGTGCTGTCCATCAAGTAATAGCGGTAAAAGGCAAATCCTGAGTTGCTAATCGGACTAACGAAGCTTTTTCCGAAGATGATGATGTTGTTGTCGTAGATGTTCACATTCTGGTACATATCGCCCAAGAATTGCGAGACACTGCTGTTTTCTACACCCGATACTTTTGTCGCATGAATGACCTCTTTTTCTGTTTTCGGATTTTTCCGATAGTAGAAATTCGAGATGCTTTCTGTCATAAAAACGGGCAGATAAATTTTCGACTCTGTGCTATCGATGTTGTCAAATACGAAGTCGAACGCCCGCCAGATTTTCCTGCTTCTGAATTCTTCGGTGATGTTGTTGAGGTCGAACTCTACTTTGTTGTACAGCTCGTATTCGTAGGCATCTAGCTTTTCGCGGTTGTTGATGTCTTTGTTTCTGAGAATGCCACGCACGATGGGGTGCGCTGGATTTTCTACATCAACAGCTCGCACAACTGCTTCTTCGAGTTGTATGCTGCCTTGTCCGAGTGCGAAGTTGATTGTCTGCGTCGCATCGCGCTTTACCTTCTTGGTTTGGCTGTCGTAACCAATGAATGAAGCTCTTAAGCTATCGCTGGCGTAATAGGTTTCGAGGCGGTAGTAGCCATCAAGATCGGTGTTGGTTCCTGTTTTTGTGCCTAAAAACAGAATGTTAACATAGGGCATCCCTTCGCCTGTATCGGCATCTGTCACACGGCCGCTCACGACAGTTTTCTGCGCAAAAACCTCATTAACAGAGGTTAAGGCACAAATGGCGAGTAGGCCAGTGATGATATGAAAGAGTCGTAATTGCACGTTTTTCAGCACCTTGCAGGTGTTTACGAATGTACGAATATTGGAGATGAAAGTTCACCACCTAACCGCTGTGGATTGTCCACGCTGAAATGTTGTTAACCTTTAGCGAGTCTGTTTTTCTCTACACGTCGGCTGATGAAGATGCTCAATTCATAGAGCATAAGTACCGGCAATGCCACGAGCACTTGGCTGGTGATATCGGGAGGGGTGATGATGGCAGAAACCACCAATATGGCTACCAGCGCGTGTTTCCGGTAACCTTTCAATCCTGATGGTGTCACCAGTCCGATCTTCGATAAGAAATAGATCACGATTGGAAGTTGGAAAATTAGTCCGGCAGCAAGGGTAATCGAAGCCACTGTTTTCATGTACGACATGATGGTTATTTTCGACTCCACGTCGGCCAATTTATAGTTTCCAAGGAATTGGAGCGACAGCGGGGCGATGACGAAGTAGCCAAAAAAGACACCTGCGAAGAACAGCAGTGCTGTGTAAAAGCTGATACCGCGCACGGCCTTCGCTTCATTGAGTTTGAGGCCAGGCTTAATGAACGACCAGAATTGGTAGAACACATAGGGGAACGCTACAATAAACCCACCGATAATCGACACCAAGATGTGTGCGGTGAATTTTCCGATGAGGGTGGTGTTGATGATGTCGTAATCGATGGATTTGATGCAAAGTTGATCACCCAAACCGATGGCATGCGAGAGGTCGCACCATAGGCGATACGATACGAAATCGGTGCTGCGCGGACCGAAGATGATGGTTTCGAAAACGAAATCTTTGAAAAGGAAAATCACCACTGCCACCACAGAGATCGCAATCACTGAGCGCATCAGGATGAACCTCAACTCCTCGAGGTGTTCGAGGAAACTCATTTCATTTTCTTCAGACATGCTATCGTTTTAAAAAATCCCTTCTCTCAAAATGTCGTGCAAATGTACGATTCCCGCGTAGCGTCCGTCGCGCAGAACCACAATTTGTGTTATGCTGTTGCTTTCCATCACATGAAATGCATCCACCGCCAGTTCATCGGCGCTAAGCGTTTTCGGATTTGGGTTCATGATGTCGGAAGCTACGGTAGTGCCTAAATCGAGGTTGTTCTCCAACATCCGACGTATGTCGCCATCGGTTATCACGCCCACGAGTTCATCGTTTTCAACCACAGCAGTTGCACCACGGCGTTTTGCTGAAATTTCAATGATGACATTTTTTATTGGTGTCTTTTCGCTCACTCGCGGATGGTCGAGGGGTTGAAGCAGGTCGCCCAAGGTGAGGTACAGTTTCTTTCCAAGTGCTCCACCTGGGTGATATTTTGCGAAATCACGAGCTGTGAAACCACGCGCTTCCATCAGGCAAATCGCGATGGCGTCGCCCATGGCTAGCTGGGCGGTAGTGGAGGTTGTAGGGGCGAGGTTGTTCGGACAAGCTTCTTTTTCCACCGTGGTGTTGATCACAAAATCGGCTTGTTGAGCTAGAAAAGATTCCAGATTTCCCACCATGCCGACCAAGGTGTTGCCCATGCTTTTTACAAGAGGCGCTAAAGCCTTGATTTCAGGTGAGTTGCCGCTTTTAGAGATGCAGATAACGATGTCGTCGTGCTGTACAATGCCCAAATCACCGTGAATGGCATCTGCAGCATGCATAAAAAGTGCAGGAGTTCCCGTAGAATTGAAGGTTGCTACGAGTTTATTTGCGATATTTGCACTCTTCCCTATACCGGTGAATACCACTCTTCCGTTTGAGGAGAGTATTTGCTCAACCACCCTTGTGAAATCTTCGTTCAGGTAGTTTGTCAGATGCGCTACCGCCGCAGCTTCTAGCTGGATGGTTCGTTGCGCTGATTGTATGATGGATGTTTTGTCTGGCAAGTTTGTAAGGGGATTTCTCAAATGTGCAAATTATGCAATTTGCACCGTGAAAATTGTTATATTAACGGACACAAAAGTACGAAATTCAAATGACGGCAATAGAACTTGAGCCGAAAGAGGCCCTAAAGAAGTTCTTTGGTTTTGACGGATTCAAAGGAGAACAGGAAGCGATTGTGAAATCGGTCTTAGAAGGACACGATACTTTCGTTATTATGCCAACAGGTGGTGGTAAGTCGATGTGCTATCAACTGCCAGCTTTAATGAGTGAGGGAACAGCAATTGTTGTGTCTCCTCTTATTGCGTTGATGAAAAATCAGGTTGATGCCATCCGCGGGTTTAGCGAAGAAGAAGGTGTTGCTCATTTTTTAAACTCGTCGCTCAATAAAAGCGATATTCAACGGGTAAAAGACGATGTTACTGCGGGTAAAACCAAGTTGCTGTATGTCGCGCCTGAATCGCTTACCAAAGAAGAGAATGTCAACTTCCTTCATTCAGTAAAAATTTCTTTCGTTGCCATCGACGAGGCCCACTGTATCTCTGAATGGGGTCACGATTTCCGTCCTGAATACCGCCGTCTGAAAAGCATCATACAGCAAATATCCGATGTGCCGATCATTGCACTCACTGCAACGGCAACGCCAAAGGTTCAACAAGACATTCAGAAAAACTTGGGAATGACCGATGCGCGGTTGTACAAGTCGTCTTTCAATCGTGCGAACCTATACTACGAAGTACGTCCGAAAAAAGAAGCCGTCAAGCAAATCATTCAGTACGTCCGCCAAAACGAAGGTAAAAGCGGAATCATCTACTGTCTATCGCGCAAGAAGGTTGAAGAAATAGCACAAACGCTGCAAGTAAACGGTGTAAAAGCTTTGCCATACCACGCGGGTATGGATGGCAATCAACGTTCTCGCGTTCAAGACCAGTTTTTGATGCAGGATGTCGACATCATTGTCGCTACCATCGCTTTCGGAATGGGTATCGACAAACCAGATGTCCGTTTCGTGATTCACTACGACATGCCAAAATCCATTGAAAGCTACTACCAAGAAACAGGAAGAGCCGGACGTGATGGCGGTGAAGGCGTGTGCATCGCTTTTTATAGCTACAAAGACATTGAGAAGCTCGAGAAGTTTTTACACGGTAAACCCATCGCTGAACAAGAGATTGGGATGCAATTGATCAACGAGATCGTTGCCTATGCCGAGACGTCGATGTCGCGCAGGAAGTTCATATTGCACTATTTCGGTGAAGACTTCGATGAGGTGAATGGCCCAGGTGCGGATATGGACGACAACAGTCGCTTCCCGCGTGAGCGTTATGAAGGAAGTAAATACATTCAGGTGTTGCTCAAAACAGTTCTCGATGGTGGTGAAGTGCACAAA
>JANRAA010000247.1:2564-8055 GCA_030728235.1 Flavobacteriales bacterium | reverse complement strand
GTGCACAAAAGTGCCTACATCGTAAACGTATTGACTGGTAAAATGACTTCGGAGGTGCAAACCTATCGAGGCAATGAATCAGCTTACTGGGAAGCTGGTTCAGCAAAAGAAGATAAATTCTGGCATGCCGTTACCCGCCAATCGGTGGTTAATGGATACTTGCGAAAAGAAATAGAATCATACGGAACACTGCGTGTAACTGAGAAAGGTCACGCTTTCTTGAAGTCGCCGCACGAGATCATGCTCATTCAAGAGCGCGACTTCAGCGATGTTGATGATAAAGACACTGTTGTTTCAAACAACCGTCAAAACGGTGCTGGTGCGCTCGATCAAGACTTGCTGGCCATGCTGCGCGATTTGCGTAAAAAGGTGGCGAAAGAGAAATCGGTACCTCCATATGTGGTTTTCCAAGATCCTTCTTTGGAAGAAATCGCAACACATTATCCAATCAGCATCGATGAGCTGACGATGATAAGTGGTGTGGGTCGTGGTAAAGCGATGAAGTTCGGACAACCGTTCATCGCGATGATCAAAAAGCATGTGGAAGAAAATGACATCGATCGCGCTCAAGATATGACGGTGAAAACCATCGTCAACAAGTCGGGAGCGAAGGTGAACATCATTCAAAACATCGATAGGAAACTGCCTCTTGAAGACATCGCGAAAGCGCTCGGTAAGGAGTTGGGAGAGTTGATAGAAGAAATTGAAACCATCGTGGCTTCAGGAACCAAAATCAACATCGATTACTACCTCGATGAACTGTTGGATGAGGATTCACAAGGCGATATCTTCGAATACTTCATGGAAGCGGAATCGGATTCACTGGAAGAAGCAATAAAAGAATTCGATGGCGACTACACTGAAGATGAGCTGCGTTTGATGCGCATCAAATTCATGAGTGAAGTAGCAAACTAACTCTGCAGTTCGTTTATCGCTAGCCAGGCCATCAATCCAATGCTGGTCTCCAACGCCGTTTCTTCGATGTCGAAGGTTGGCGTGTGCAAGCCCGATGTGTGACTGCCATCTTTTCCTGCGGTGCCCAAACGGTAAAAACAGCCGGGCATCATCTGCGAGTAATACGAGAAATCTTCTGCTGTCATGCGCAAGCCGAGGTCTACAACGTTTTCAGCACCCAGATACTCCTGAGCAAACTGCTTCGCTCGTGCTGTCATATCTTCGTCGTTGACGAGGAAGGGGTAACCAACTCGTATATCGACATCTACAGTGCATCCGCTTGCCGAACAGGTGTCGGTAGCAATTTTCTCAATCCATTTATGTGCTTCGTACCTCCAAGTCTCATCGAAGGTGCGCAAGGTGCCTTCAAGCGTTACCGTTTCTGGTATTACGTTGTTGGCTCCGTTGGCATTCATTTTACCAAATGAAAGCACAGTTGGCAATTCTGGTGAAGCTTTTCGGCTCACCACCTGTTGCAAAGCAACAACCATGTGCGACGCTGCCAAAATGGGGTCGGTAAACCGTGTCGGCAATGCCGCATGTCCGCCTTTGCCATGCACAGTTATGTAAATCTCATCAGCAGAAGCCATATACATACCCGGCTTGAAGCCCACCTTTCCGGCTGGAAGTTCAGGGAATACATGCTGCCCAATGATGCCTACCGGACGAGGATTGTCGAGTGCGCCAGCCGCGATCATCAATGAAGCACCACCCGGTAGCAGTTCTTCACCCGGTTGAAACAACACGCGGATTTTTCCTCCCCATTCAGACTTTGTGTCTTTTAAAATTGCTAGTGCGCCGAGCATTGAAGAGGTGTGGACATCGTGTCCGCATGCATGCATCACACCTGGATTGGCAGAGGCATACGGCACATCGTTTTTCTCTTGAATGGGCAGTGCATCAATATCCGCCCGGAGGGCGATAAATTTATCACTTGGAAGATCACCTGATATTTCAGCCGTGAGACCTGTTCCCGCGACGCCTGTTGTGAATGGAATGTTCAACGCAGTTAACTGCTCAGCGATGTAGCCAGCTGTCTTGTGTTCTTCAAACGACAGTTCAGGGTGTTGATGCAGATGACGACGAATGCCGCGAACACGCTCGTGATATTGCGCCGCAAGAGCGGAGATAGTTTCTTTTTTAACCATTGTTGATGATGCCTTGAATGGAAGTCCAGATCAGTCGGCCCGATACATATAACATGATAACACCAAATACGAGTCTCACGTGCATGGGCGACATCCGCAATGCGATTTTCGACCCCAAATAACCGCCAATGATGAAGGTAATGGCGATGATGGCGGCGTATTTCAGGTTCACATTGTCGGCTTTGTAATAATTCATGAAAGCCATGATGCCAACCGGAGGCAGCATAATGGCAAGGCTTGTGCCTTGTGCTTGAAACTGGGTCAATCCGAGGAAATAGACCAGTGCAGGGACAATGATAACGCCTCCGCCAATGCCGATAAATCCGCTCATGATGCCTGCCACGATGCCTATCAGTATGAGTATAATCAGTTGAGATGTTTCCATGATGTTGCTTTAGAGTACAAGTTTATGCTTTTGATCGCAAGAAGCAATTACAAAAGCATGTGGGATCATTAAAAATCCATTGCCAACGACAGGTGGAACACACGCGGCTGTATGAGTCCGTCGTCGATACCCCACGCCCAATCAGCACGCACGAAATAGCCAAGTAAGCGGGAGCGCAAACCGAATCCATAGCTGGAAACAATCGGCTCGCGATTGCTGTTGATGGTGACGGTTATCGGATTTTGCTCAACAATAACTTGATTGAATCGGTTGTCGTCTGAATATGGCGTCAGACCTGTCCATGCGCTGCCGACATCCGAGAATCCCACAATTTGGAAGTTCTCTACGAAGTCTGATTTGATTGGTTTGTTGAGCAAATACTTGAAAATTGGCCAGCGCAATTCAGCGTTCAACAAGGCAAAAGAATTTCCATTTCTGGAGTTTACCCAGAATCCGCGCATCGGAGCTGCGAGGGTTTGAAACGCATAATTTTGATCGGTTGCAATCGGGGTGTCGTTGTTTACACGTTGGAATAGCCAGTTGTCGACACCGCCCAAATAGTACACCAATCGCTTGGCTCCCAAGCTGGTGCTTGCCGACATGCGCAGTGCCAAAATCATGTTGCGGTGTATGCGCTGGTAATGGCGGATGTCCATACCGATCACACTCAAATCCGACTGTCGGTTCAGCGGGTCAACATAGTATTCACCCCAAAATTTGTAGCGCGTGCCGTTGTACAAGTTTAATCCTTTCGAAAGGGTGTTATCGAAAACGTATTCCAAGCGAGCTCCTACGTTGTGGTTGAAGCGATTGGCACGCGAAAGGTTGGTAGGGTCGGTGCTGAGGAATACCGAGCGGTCTTGACGGTATATCAGCGATGCACGCATGCTTAGCAACTCGTGAAACGGGTACTTGAACTGGTATTCAAAGGTGTGTGTGTGTACTTGAATGATAGATACCTGATCTACAATGCGGCGTGTGGCCTGTCGCTGAAACTGATAGCGGCGGTCGATTCGCCCTGATAGGTCTTCAAAGTAAACACCGTAATCGTTGTTTTGCAGACTTCCCGAAAGGCGGAAACCACCCACCACTTTGTAGTCTTCAAATAAATCACTGATACCGATTTTGATGAGTCCACTGATACCTGGGAACATCGATGTAGGTGACGTATAAGGCTGGTAGAACCGGTTGTTGAAGGTGTTGTCGATCTGACTTACTACATAGTCGGTAGCGAAATTCAAGCGGTAATTGCGCGGTTTCGGGAGTAAGAATTCCTTTTTGGTGGTGTCTACCGCTGCAGTTGCAGGCTTGTTGGTTATGGTCACCGTTTCTTTTTCGTAAACAACCTCATCTTTATCGTCTTCAAAGCGATAGTTGTCGATGTCTACCTCGCCCGGTTCTTCAATGCTTTCGATAGACAGGTATTCTCCACCGGTGAAATTGCTCTGGTTCTTGTCTTTCTTTCCTTCTCCCACGCGTGTGATGCGATCGGTGTTGATGTCGCCTTCATAATACGCTGCTTTTCCATTTTCATAGAATACCAAACTCCATTTCCCTGTCTTCGGATTGAAGTCGTATTCAAGCGGTGTATCGGCGAAGTTGGTGAGCTGACTGCTAACTGTAAAATAGCGGTAGTGCACCGATGTATCAATGCGCGCTATGGTGCTGTCGATAGATGCGATGTATCGGTTTCGTTTGTCGTTGGTTTGCTTAACAAACGTGTAATGCTTGGCGTCGTATTCAAAAGGAAAAATCTCATTGGCATCGGGCGTGTTGGTTACGCGCTCCAATTTACGTCCGTTCAGGTGCAAGAGATAAACGTCAAGATTGCGGTCGAAAGGAGCATTCGGCACATTGGCACGCAGGGTGTCGTCGAGCCGGTTCGATGAAAAAATTATGGTATTTCCATCGCTCAAAAATCGCGGATAGAGATCATCGTAGATGTCGAAGGTGATTTGTTCTGGGGTATTGCCTACAATAGGAAAGAGGTACAAATCACTGCGTCCTTCTTTCACTCCCGAGAACACCATTTTACGTCCATCCGCCGAGTAGGCGAGATCAACCACTTTATCGATGCGGAACAGCTCTCTTTCCAGGTTTTTCTTCTCTTCAAGGTTGTAATTCGCAAGGAAAACACGCCCTTTGGCTTCAAACACGTAGGTGAGGATCTTCGAAGTGGGGTGCCAAGTCAGCATCGGATAGGTGTTGTCTTGAATGCGGTCGAGACGGTGGTCTTTCTTGGCTATCCGTTTGGTTTTTCGTGTCGTTCTGTCGTGCAGCCATACTTTGTATTGTCCTTGCTCATGGGTTGCAAAGGCTACGTATCTGCCATCCGGACTGGCTTTGAACTGCGAGTATTCGTATTTTCTCTTCGCTTTTATAGGCAGTTGGCCCATGCGGCGTTTCCAATTTTCCTCTTTCCATTTCGCTTGGTCAGCCACCGACATTTGAGCGACTTTTTCGGCGAGGGCGGCATCTTTCATGTGCGGCTTAAACGCCGGATTTTCTTTGCCGTAACCATATTGGTTTACTTGCTGCTCGTAGTAGATTTGAAATTCATCGGAGAGGGTGCTCAAGCTGACTCCCAAGACGTACAAGAACCCACTTTCTATGTTTTTACTGATGCGGGTCATGTACAAAATATTTGGAATGACGTTTTCACCGTATACATCGGCAATGTATTTCCACATCGCATGTCCACCAGCCCTTGCGTCTTCGCCTTCCAAACGGTTGAACCTTCTGTATTTTTTGTGAGTGATGCCATCGTTGATGCGCGCCATGATTTCTGGATCTAGCGGATTCGCAACGTATGATAACAGTCCATCTTCATACCATTTCGGGATGCTCAGCAGCGTATTGTTTTTGATGACTTGCTTCCAGTCGCCACCGTACATCATTTGGCTGAAGATCACGCGTGAAAGGTTTTCGCGCAACATGCTTTCAAATTGAAGGTAGTCGCCTTCGAAGTATAAAAACAGCTTCGAACCCACTATCCGCGCAGCGC
>JANRAA010000247.1:0-2554 GCA_030728235.1 Flavobacteriales bacterium | reverse complement strand
CGCCGATGTTGTACACGTCGTCGCCAGTGATGCCGATATTGCTTTGTCTGAATTCGCTTTGCTTGTTGTACAAAACAATCTGCAGCTTCTCTGTAAGTTGGAAATCGAAACGGTCTTCCAGTTGTGCGAGATTTGCTTGTACACTGCGAACGGTGTATTCAGCGAGGTCTTTTCCTCCTTGGTAATAATAGACTTCAAACCGTTCAGCAGGGTAGTATTGCCAAAAGAAGTCACGATATTGCACACGATTCTTTCCAAATTCCTGGTTCGACCCGACATAAAACTGGGACAAGCCGTGCAAGCTGAAAAACGTCAGCAAGAGGATTAGAACGTGAAACTTTTTACTCATGTATTGGCTGAAAGGGTAAATATAACGATTAAGGAAATGGTAAAGTTTTAAGGAAAGCCAAAATTAGTTCGATAAATCGCGCGTGAACGGAGCATCAGAGAGAAAGCCTGAGCATTGCGTGTAGACATATGATAAAACGATTTGACATGAGTGATTTCATACAGGAGTTTACCTTCAATCCTTTTTCAGAAAACACCTTTGTAGTTTGGAACGGAGCCAATGAATGTGTCATCATTGATCCGGGAATGAGCAACAGATACGAGCAACAAGAGTTGGTAGCTTTTTTAGATGCCAATGATCTTACGCCCGTTTCGCTTATCAACACGCACTGTCACATCGACCACGTGTTGGGCAACGCCTTTGTATTTGATAAGTGGGGATTGAAACCCATCATGCACTTGGATGCTGTGCAATCACTGCTCATGGCAACGCGCTCGGCTGAAATGTTTGGTATCAATTACGACCCATCGCCGCAGCCAACTGCTTTTTTGAATGAAGGCGAAATGTTTGCACTTGGCGAGTTGCAGTTTCAAGTGCTCCTTGTTCCCGGTCACGCGCCCGGACACATCGCACTGTACCTTGAAAGTGCAGGTGTTGTATTCGCAGGAGACGTTCTTTTTCAAGGTTCAATTGGGCGTACCGATTTGCCCGGATGCGACGCCAAACAATTGGTGCATTCGATTCAAGAAAAGATGTATGCTTTGCCAGATGAGACGGTGGTGTATTGCGGACATGGTCCTGAAACCACCATCGGCCATGAAAAGAAGAGCAATCCTTTCGTTCGACCGGGTTTCTCAGTCCTTTTGTAAGGTAAAAGAAAAGGTCGACCCCATGTCGGGTGAGCTACGCACATTGATGGTTTGATCGTGAGCGTCGATAATGTGCTTCACGATTGACAGTCCCAAACCAGAGCCGCCTGCATGCCGTGATCTCGATTTATCAACGCGGTAGAATCGTTCGAAAATGCGCGACAGATGGTCGGGGGCAATTCCAATTCCGTTGTCTGCAACCTCAATAAGTAACGTGTCTTCCATGTCGTAAAAGCGCACCAAGGTTTCACCCCCTTCTTTACCGTAATTGATAGAGTTTACGATGAGGTTGATGAGCACCTGCTCGATTTTTGGTTTGTCGGCCTTTACAAAAACCGGACGTTCATTGGGGTTTTTCAACTTTACGGTGATGCCGTTGCGCTTTCCTTTTTGCTCCATCGACTCAACGATTTCGGTTGCCAATTCAACCATGTTAAAACGTGAGATGTTGAGCTCATAGCGTGAGCTTTCGATCTTGTGAATCGAGTCGAGGTCTTCGATAAGTGCTGTAATGCGGTCGACGTTTTTGGCGGCTTTCATCAAAAACTTCCTGTTGTTGGCCGGGTCTTCCAGCGCGCCTTCCAAAAGTGTGAGGATGTATCCTTGAATATTGAAGATGGGTGTTTTCAACTCGTGGGCAAGGTTGCCAATGAAGTCACGGCGAAAAGAATCGGCCTCTTTCAAATCGGTAATCTCTTTGATTCGGTCTTCAGCCCATGTCATCACTTCGGTGTTCACCTTGGTCATAACATCCTCATTCATGTTTATTTCACGGCGTTTGTCGCGCTGACTTTTAAAGCGGTGAATGGTTTTGTAGATGATCTTAACCTTCTGGTAGATGAACTTTTCGGTAGACCAGTAAACAACACCGTATGTTCCAGCAAAAGTTACCAGTGCGCCGAGTGGAATCCATAGCCAAACAGGCAAAAGGGTGTAGAAGATATACCCGCCTGCAAGCAAGATGACAAGTAATAGCGTGATGATGAGCGAGGTTCTGAGTGCGACATCACGCGGCGTCTGAATGGACATTAATCATCAAATTTGTAACCGACCCCTTTGACGGTTTTGAAATTGGAGTCACCCAATTTTTCACGCAATTTACGAATGTGAACGTCAATTGTGCGATCACCAACAATAACATCGTTGCCCCAAACACTAGAAAGTATTATTTCACGTGTGAAAACTCTTCCTGGTTGCGACATGAGAAGACTCAGTAGTTCAAATTCTTTTTTCGGCAAAGTCAGTTCAACGCCTTCTTTGAAAACAATGTATCTGTCTTTATCAATCACAATACCGCTGCTGTTTGCCGAGGTATTGGCTTCCTCTTTGCCAGAAGTCCGACGAAGCAAAGCCTTCACGCGCGATACCAAAACACGCGGTTTGATAGGCTTGGTGA
>JANRAA010000246.1 GCA_030728235.1 Flavobacteriales bacterium | reverse complement strand
GCATCAAACTATCAAAGTGATTATCGAAGGGAAGCTGCTCGGCATAAACGAAATACAAGAAGCAATTCAATCCGCGTGATGCCACGAGCTTGCTGTCTTGATTTTTTAACGTCCCCGACGCTGTGTTCCGCGGATTGGCGTACAACTCCTCCCCATCATCCGCCCTTTGGGCGTTCAAACGTTCGAATTCAGCGTGTGGGAAATAGATCTCTCCACGAATATCAAACGACTTTGGATAGCCCGTTCCGTGCAGTTTCAATGGCACCGAGCGAATCGTTCTTACGTTGGTCGTTACATCTTCACCCACATCACCATCGCCGCGCGTTACGGCACGCACCAAAACGCCATCTTCGTAGGTCATGCTGATGGCTACGCCGTCGTATTTCAATTCGAGCACGTATTCAATTTCGCCCTGAATCGATTTTTTTACGCGATTCTCCCAGTCGATGATTTCTTCTTGAGAATAGGTGTTCGACAGCGACAGCATCGGAAATCGGTGCTTTACTTTTTCGAACTTATCGGTAATATCGCCACCCACACGTTTGGTTGGTGAGTTGGCAGCAGCCATTTCAGGAAATGCGGCCTCCAAGTCTTGCAGTTCACGCAACAACGTATCGAATTCATAATCTGAAATCGATGGTTGGTTCAATACATAATAAGCGTGATTGTGAGCATTTAACTCTGCGGTAAGCACGTCAATGCGAGATTTAGCCTGCTCAATATTCATTTTTCACATTCTTGTTTCCAATGGCCCGAATGGCTTTTCCAACGCGGATTTTAACCTTCGCAAGATACACAGTAGAGTTGTAAAGTGGTCGCAATTCAGATGGCGTTTCAAGCATCCACCTATGTCCAACACCCAAACCTGCAGAAAGCCACCAACTCAAGTGGTGATAACCAGAAGCGCTCAATTCTATTGGCCGCACCGAAACGTCTTCTAGCCGGGTCCATATCCCCGATTTGGTATCGAAATAATCAATAGCCACATTGCCCCTGCCCAAATGGATGGTGCCACTCACCTC
The DNA here is from genome assembly GCA_030728235.1 of Flavobacteriales bacterium. Classification (GTDB taxonomy): domain Bacteria; phylum Bacteroidota; class Bacteroidia; order Flavobacteriales_D; family Sanyastnellaceae; genus RI-182. Next base: position 15,684 of record JANRAA010000246.1, on the reverse strand, counting down.
CCACTTTCGGTGCAATAAAAGCACGCGTTCGTAGTACAGAGAGCCGTAGCCGAATGTGAAGCGCGACGGACTAACAACAGTATCGCCATTGTTGTATTGAGGGAGCGACAAGGCTTGGTTGAAATTGTAGATTCCTACCCCAAATCGGTGCACGCGTTTGTACTCGAAACCCATGCGCAATCCCCCGATGTTCACGGGTTTTCCATTGGCAATTGAGTTGCGCCCGTCGAAAATAAAGTCAAACTTCCACCGCTTAAATCCTTCTCCCAGGTATTGCTTGCCCGAAAGGGTCCACACTTCCTCGTTGAGTTGGGCAGAAACAGACAAAGACGCAATCACAAACGTGATGGCCACGAGGAATTTTGAAAACATGCTGCAAAAATATGGAGTTAGACCGTCCACTCCGCAAATACCATGCGCGGTTTTCCCTGTAAATCGTTCTTTAGTTCGACTTTCGAGAACATAGGAAGTAACATCTCAGCAACGCTTTCGGCATAGCGCTCATGACATTCAAAAGCGAGCAATCCGCCTTGAAAAAGCGATTCCATAGCTATTTCAGATATGCGTCTATAAAACAAAAGCGGGTCATCATTGGGCGTAAACAATGCCACTGCAGGTTCAAAAGCGGTCACTCTATCATCCATTTCTTCCCGCTCAGCGGCGGGGATGTAAGGTGGATTGCTGACGATGACGTCATAGCGTTCATTTGGGTGGTCGATCAGGATGTCTTTTTGCAAGAATGAAACGGGAATTCCAAGTTCGGCTGCGTTTCTTTTAGCGACATCCAGCGCGAGCTGACTAACGTCGAATGCTACTACGTTGGCTTCTGATAGAGCTGCCGCCAATGATATGGCGATGCATCCACTGCCTGTACCAATATCCAATACAGATTTCGCTTTTGGTCTGCGCTCTAAGATTTCAGCAACCAGTTCTTCGGTTTCCGGACGTGGTATTAGGGTGTGTTCGTTGACACTAAAACGGTGTCCCATAAACCACGCCTCCCCTGTTATGTGCTGCAAGGGTTCACCTGCGTTCAGTCGGGCCGACATGGCTTGTAACGCATTCAATTCAGACTCACTGAAGAGGTAACCGATAAGCAGTTGAGTGCGCGATTTCTTGGATACGAATTCGGTTAATGCACGCACCCAATTGGCCACTTCGCGCTCATCATCATGATTGAGAATCGATTTCAACCAAGCGTTCACAGCTTGTAAATTGTTTTGAGACGGCCACATGACGCGAAATTAGGGAAATAATGAGGAGAAAAATGAACAGCCGTGTTTCCGAAGAAGACACGGCTGTTCTGTATTACTCAAAACAGAAGGGTAAACTTTTTAAAACGAATGAAGCAATCGTTCAGCGGTTGCTATATTCGTCGCCAAGGGTATGTTTCGAACGTCGCAAATACGCATCAACATGGCGATGTCTGGTTCATGCGGGTGCTTGTCTAACGGATCTCTAAAAAAGAAAACCATTTGAATCTTTCCTTCAGTGACTTGTGAAGCTATTTGTGCGTCGCCACCCAGCGGACCCGACATCACACGTTCGACTTCGAAGCCTGCATCCAGCGCATGCTGACCTGTTGTTCCTGTTGCAACAAGATCAATACCTTTTGCAGAAAGCACATCGCGGTGGTCCATTAGAAAGCGAACCATCTCTGCTTTTTTTCCGTCGTGTGCAATAATTGCAATTCTCATTATGCTGGATTTTTCACGAATACCTGATATCCCCAAGCATCGAGTGGCAATTCGCCGTTTGCAAATACCGTAAGTTTAAACTGATTGAAGATGCTCGTGAAATCGCCTGAAATGCTTTCCTCGAAGACAACCGTTGTGGGAGTGGCTGAAAGGTTCACAATGGTCAAAACTTCACTCGCGCCTTGTTTGCGAATGAACGCGTAAACGACGTCGTCATTGGCTGTTTTGATGCGCTCTATCTTGCCGCCATAAGGCCCGTTCCAAAGTGCTTCTTGGTCGCGGTGCACGTTCATCATTTTGCTGTAAAAGTCAGCGTATTTGTAGCCATCCCATGGAATGGTGTCTTTATCGAAAAAGCGAAGTCTGCGCTCCATGCCTGCTTCTTGTCCACTATAAATCAGCGGAGTACCCAAATTGAACGCCAGGGTAGCAAATGCGAGATGTCCGTCTCCATAACGCTCAAACACAGTTCCATTCCATGAATTCTCATCGTGGTTGGTAGTGAAGGTCATGCGGTAAGCATTGGCGACGAAGTTGGTATCTTCTTTCGCCAAATAGGTATCCAAATCGTTCAGTGTCTTGTTCCCTTTGGCGATCTCATTCATAACGTGCATCAACTCCCAACTGTAGCTCATATCGAACGCTTCGATGTGATGCAGTGGATTCTCTGCTTCAGCCAGCATGAAGATATCTGGATTCACTGCGCTCAATTCTTTTCGTGCGCGGTTCCAAAAATCGACAGGCACGAAGTCTGCCACGTCACAACGGAAACCATCGATCTGACCTTCTACCAGCCAAAACTTCATGGCGTCAATCATCGCCACGCGTGTGTCTTCATTCTCGTAGTTTAACTGAGCTACGTCCCACCAATCAGTGCCCGTTGGTGGTTGTAGGTTGCCCAATGAGTCGAGCAAATAGTAATCTTTGTGCTCCTTCGTCCACACGTTATCAAACCCGCTGTGGTTTGCAACCCAGTCGATAATGACTTTCATGCCATACGAATGGGCATCGTTCACAAACAACTTGAAGTCTTCCAAGGTTCCAAACTCTGGATTCACTGCTTTGTAATCTCTGGCTGAATAGTAGCTTCCCAAGCTCCCTTTGCGGTTCTCTTTGCCTATTGGGTGAATCGGCATCAACCACAAAATACCTACGCCCAATTCTTTCAAGCGGGGCAAGTCTTTGCGCACTGCGTCTAAGGTACCTTCGGGAGAATATTGGCGGACATTCACTTCATAGATCGACATGTTTTTCGACCAATCGGCGTGGTGCAATACTTCGTTTACTTGCTGCTCGCCATGCTGCTCAGCGGTAGAGGTAATTTGATCTCCGTTGTTTCCGCAAGATACAAGCGTGGCAGCGAAAAGGATGGTTACGTATGCTTTCATGTACTGTGTTTGATACCCAAAAGTACGAACTTAGTGTATATAATACACAAAGCCTATTTTAAGTTTCGGTTTGCTTAACATATTACGACAATCGCCCCTCCTGAGCCAGTGTTTGTCCACATTGCTCCAAAGGAGCGAAATCTTTATTTAAAACAATGTCGGTTGGAAATCATCGTCGATAGGTGGTTTCGGACGAGGTTTCGGCAACTCCAAATCAATTGTCGGACTCGGCTTGTCAGGCACGCCAACGGGTGGTTTTGGCTTCTCAACTTTCACATCCCTGCCGCTGGCAGGAACATCATCGTCTTCATCATCTCCCCCTTCATCATCGTCGTCATCAAATCCGTCATCATCGTCACTATCTTCACCGTCATCACCATCGTCGCCTTCGTCGTCGTAGTCTTCTTCATCTTCCGAAACTTGAGACTTTGTAGCGGCTATTTCAGCTTGCAGCTCCAGTTCTGCCTTCTCTTCTAACTCTTCGTTTAGCTCGGCTGCTTCAACCTCTGTTACAGGAAGTGTGCTCAATCGATTGCCAAGCGCCTTCAATCCTTTTACAGATATAAACTCATGCAAATCAATTAGTTGATCTTCTTTGTCGCGACTTTGCTTGAAGCGTTTGTTGTACTTAATAACGATCATCGGGTGATGCGCAGTCGACACAAATGCGAGTTTGCTATCTGGATGTTCGGTGATGTACAAGACATTTTTCGAGGACGACTCAACAAGGAATCGCTTGACGAAGAACTCTTGTTTCTCACCATCATAGTACACTGCCGAAATCGGTTTTTGAGGTATCCATTTCTCAAGATGTACCATGTTTTCATCGAAGTGTGCGCTGAGGTCGAACCCGATCAGCTTGTACTCGCCATTGCTGAGGAGCACCAAAATCTTATCTGTCGGTTGGAAATCTCCAAGCAATCGTCCACGTCCGTCGGCGTTCAAGCGCTGCACAGTTTCGTCATACCAAATCTTACGTGCACCAAGCGTGCTCACCCCTTCTTCTTTCAACTCGATCTTGCGAATCGGGTATTTGGTGATGGTGTTTCCGGCAGCCGGACGACCTTTGATGCTCTGATCAGAGAATGAAACGTCGAACTTCAGTTTTTTCACCCGCTGCATTTGGCGCAAGTGTACCGTTACCACTTCGGCTTCACCATTCGGATTGGCAGTGAAATAAAGCACTTCAGAACCAGCAGTGCCTTTCGTAATTGGGTATTCTCTATCGCGTGTAATCGACGTTACCGAGAAACGTTTTATAAACGACTTGCCCATTTTTCCATCGCGGTAGATGGCGTTGTAGACCGTCCGCTTATCGCCCTTCTTCCACACCCCAACGTGTATGATGTTCTTACCAACAAAAGCTTTCGTGCTCACTTTGGTAACAATCATCGTCCCATCAGCGCGGAAAATAATAAGGTCGTCGATGTCTGAACAATCACAAACATAATCGCCCTCTCCGCGTTTCAAACCGGTACCCACAAATCCTTCTTCCTTGTTGACGTATAGCTTTTCGTTCGCCACAGCCACTTTCGCACGGTCAATCGTATCGAAGGTTTTGATTTCTGTCTTGCGCTCTCTGCCAGCTGCGAACTCCTTCTTAAGATCTTTGAAGTATTCGATTGCGAAATCGGTGAGGTTATCCAAATGGTGTTGCACCTCTTTGATTTCGTCAATCAACGCTTGCAGACGTTCATCGGCTTTGAAGCCATCAAAACGAGAAATACGCTTGATTCGAATCTCCGTAAGACGCGCCACATCCTCATCCGTTACTGCGCGCAGCAAGTGTTTGATGTGTGGCTTTAACCCTTTGTGAATCGTTTCAATGATGGCTTCCCACGTTTCACATTCTTCAATGTCGCGGTAGATCCTGTTCTCAATAAATATCTTTTCGAGAGAAGCAAAATGCCATTGCTCTTCGAGTTCACTCTTGCGTATCTCCAGCTCTTGTTTTAGCAAGTCTTTTGTCCGCTCAGTGCTCAACCGCAGCATATCGCTCGCTCCAATGAAACGCGGACGATCGGCTTCGATGACGCCCGAGTTGGGAGATATCGAAACTTCACAATCGCTGAAAGCATAGAGTGCATCAATCGTTTTATCAGGAGACACACCTGGAGCCAAATGGATAACAACCTCCACAAATTCAGCGGTGTTGTCTTCTACCTTCTTGATCTTAATCTTCCCACGATCGTTCGCCTTCAAGATCGAATCAATCAACGAAACGGTAGTCGTTCCAAACGGAAGTTCGGTGATCACCAGCGTTTTGTTGTCTTCCTTCTTAATCCGCGCACGTACCTTTATCTTTCCACCTCTTAATCCGTCGTTGTAATGCTCACAGTCCATCATCCCTCCTGTCGGGAAATCAGGAAAGATTACTGGTCTGCGTCCTTTGAGCACCTCAATCGAACCGTCAATGAGTTCTACGAAGTTGTGTGGCAATATTTTACACGCCAAACCAACGGCGATACCTTCCACCCCTTGGGTGAGCAGCAACGGAAACTTAACAGGCAGTGTTTCAGGCTCTTTGTTTCTTCCGTCGTAAGACGCCAGCCAGTTGGTGGTTTTGTGGTTAAACACCACCTTCGAAGCGAACTTCGACAACCGAACCTCAATGTAACGTGGCGCTGCAGCTCCATCACCGGTGTAGATATTACCCCAGTTTCCTTGGCAATCGAGCAACAAATCTTTTTGTCCGATTTGCACCATGGCATCACCAATCGACGCATCCCCGTGAGGGTGGTACTTCATGGTGTTACCGATCACGTTCGCCGCTTTGTGAAAACGTCCGTCATCTAGCTCTTTCAGTGAATGCAATATCCGTCGTTGAACAGGTTTCAATCCATCGTGCAAGTGCGGAACCGCGCGTTCAAGAATAACATAAGAAGCATAGTCAAGGAAGTAGTTGTTGTACATACCAGCAACCTGCACCACCTTTTCAAGACTATGCCCTTCTTCTTCTTTACCAAATTCTTCGTCGTGCTCTAATTCTTCGTTTGCCATCGTTAAGCCTCAACTTTGTCTTTTTCAACCCGCAGGTTTTCAATAATAAATTCCTGACGATCAGGTGTGTTTTTACCCATGAAGAAATCGAGAAGGGTTTCTACACTGTCTTTTCCGATAACCACTGGATCAAGGCGGATGCTCTCACCGATGAAATGTTTGAATTCATCGGGCGATATTTCACCCAATCCTTTGAATCGTGTTATTTCAGGATTCTTACCCAGCTTTTCCATCGCCGCCTGCTTCTCTTGCTCGCTGTAGCAGTAAATCGTCTCTTTCTTGTTTCGCACCCTGAACAGAGGTGTTTGAAGGACGTATAGATGTCCGCTTTTCACCAAATCAGGGAAAAACTGAAGGAAGAATGTGATCAGCAGCAAACGGATGTGCATGCCATCCACGTCGGCATCGGTAGCGATCACCACCTTCGCATAGCGCAGACCTTCCAAGCCTTCTTCAATATTAAGGGCCGACTGTAGGAGGTTGAACTCTTCGTTCTCATACACCACTTTTTTCGTCAGTCCGTAGCTATTCAGCGGTTTCCCTTTCAAAGAAAATACAGCCTGCAAATTTACATTTCGTGCTTTGGTGATCGACCCAGAAGCCGAATCTCCCTCGGTGATAAACAACGTGCTGTTGCCATCTGGATCTGTTTTTTCGTTGAAGTGCGACCTACAATCTCTCAACTTCCTGTTGTGCAACGAAGCTTTTTTGGCGCGTTCACGGGCAAGTTTCTTAATCCCTGCTAGGTCTTTACGCTCCCGTTCCGACTGCAAGATGCGACGTTGAAGGGAGTCTGCTATTTCTGGATTCTTGTGGAGGAAGTTATCGAGTTCACGCTTCAAAAAGTCGAGAATAAACGATCGAATGCTGGTCCCTTCTGGCTCAATCTCCGTCGACCCCAACTTGGTTTTCGTCTGCGACTCAAATACTGGCTCAATCACCTTCACGGCGATGGCTGCAACGATTCCACTGCGGACGTCTACAGCTTCGTATTCCTTATTGAAGAACTCACGGACAACCTTTACATACGCCTCACGGAAAGCACCTTGGTGGGTACCTCCTTGTGTTGTGTATTGTCCGTTTACAAACGAATAATACTCTTCACCATACGAGTTCGAGTGCGTGATAGCCACTTCAATATCTTCACCTTTCAGGTGGATGATTGGGTAGTTGACCTCGGTTGTCATATTCGCCTCAAGCAAATCTTTCAGTCCATTTTCAGAGTGGTATTTCTCACCGTTGAAAATAAGTGTTAGACCAGCATTGAGGTAAGCATAGTTCCAAAGCAGACGTTCAACGTGCTGCATGCGGAACTGGTAATTGATAAAGATTTTCGGATCAGGAATGAACGTAAACTTCGTCCCTCGTCGTTGTGTCGACTCTTCAATATCTGCATCTACAACCAAGTTCCCTTGAGAGAACTCAGCACTCTTCACCTGACCTTCGCGTATCGACTGGACTTGGAAAAACTCCGACAGCGCATTCACCGCTTTGGTACCTACACCGTTCAATCCGACACTCTTTTTAAAAGCTTTCGAATCGTATTTACCTCCGGTGTTGATCTTCGACACACAATCGATAACTTTTCCAAGAGGAATCCCTCGACCGAAATCGCGGACTTTAACAACGTTATCACGAATGCTGATTTCAATGGTTTTCCCATTGCCCATTACAAATTCATCGATACTGTTATCTAGAATCTCTTTGAGCAAAACGTAAATACCATCGTCAGCAGTTGAGCCATCTCCCAACTTCCCGATGTACATACCGGGACGCATGCGAATGTGCTCTTTCCAGTCGAGCGACCGGATATTGTCTTCTGTATATTGAACTTCTTGCATGTTCTGAGAAAGTGGAAATTCGGCTGATATCTTACAGCCCCGAATGAGGGCTGAAATTTACGGAATCAGACAGGGGTAGTTAAACTGTTCCGGCCCTGTTTTATCAACAAACACCAACATTTATTAACGTCGAGGTAAAATCGACATTGTTTGAAATCGGCTTAAAATATTGGAACGTCCGTGTTTCACCCCGTCGTTGAAAAAGATTGCTTCGTCGAAACTTTCAATACATTCCACCGTAAGAGTATGGTTGATACAATAGAAAGTTGTAACTTAGTACGACTTTGATTTACCTTTACTTTAACCAAGTAACCTGAGATGACACGTACTTTTCTTCGTTCGTTAGCAGCTGTGCTGATGTTGTTCCTATCGCTATTCACGACTGCACAAGTCAACGAAGGCGGAATGCCGTTTACATATCAAAACAACAAAATCAACTGGCACTTGCCCATTGCTGCAATGCCCTCTTTTGATTTGGAACCAATGCTTGCTGAAGACGCGATTGTGAACGCTGAAAAGAGCGCCCCATATCGTTTCGGGAAGAAATTTGAGGTAAACTACAACCTTGATAACGCAGGTCAGTGGCACAATTTGCCAGGAGGCGGACGTTTGTGGTTGTTTTCGGTGATTTCCGATGGTGCTTTGAGCATCAACCTAACCTTCGATCAGTTTTTGATGCCTGAAGGTGGTCGCATGTACATCTACAATGCAGATTATACCCAAGTGCTCGGTGCTTATACTTCGGCAAACAACGCACCTGACCTTACCTTCGCTACTTATCCGGTGCCAGGTGAACAAGTGATCATGGAATACTATGAGCCTGCTGAGCACATCAATGAAGGAATTGTCCAATTGCAGCGTGTAACCCACGCCTACCGCGATATTGAAAAAGCAGCGCGCGACATCGGCGATTCAGGGACTTGTAACAACAATGTGGTTTGTCCGGAAGGTAACCCATGGCAAGACGAAATCAACGCTGTAGCAATGATTGTAGTTGGCTCAAATGGAATTTGTACGGGTGCGCTTGTGAACAATACAGCGAATGACGGACATCCTTACTTTCTCACAGCAAACCACTGTACAGGCAATGGCGTAACAAACTGGGTTTTCAGATTCAATTGGCAAAGCACAACGTGTGTTGGAAACAACGTGGGTACTTTCCAAACGGTAAATGGTTCGCAACTGCTTACCTCTGGAACTACAGCAGACTTTTGTCTACTTCGCATCAACAATGGAAACCCAATCCCTACGAGTTACAACCCTTACTACGCTGGTTGGAATGCGTCGAGCTCGAATCCTACTTCTCAAGTTGGTATTCACCACCCTTCTGGCGACTTAAAAAAGATATCGTTTGACAACGATGCTGCACTCACTGCAACCTATGGTGGTGCTGCTTGCTGGCGTATTGTTAACTGGGAAGATGGTACAACAGAACCTGGATCTTCAGGCTCTCCACTTTTTGATCAAAACCACAGAATTATTGGTCAGTTGTACGGCGGACAAGCGACATGTTCGAACAACGTGAACGACTATTACGGTAAATTCAGTGTTACTTATCCAAATGTTTGCCAATGGCTTGCTCCAGGATGCAACACAACAATACTTGATGGTTACGATCCGCTAACGCCAACTGCAAATTTGGATGTTCAACTGCTTAGCATCAATCAGCCGACAGCTACCTTGTGCGCCGCTACTGTGAACCCACAAATCACTGTTCGCAATGCAGGTATAAACACCTTGACTTCATTCACCATTCAATACAATATTGATGGTGCTGCAAACCAAACGCAGTTATGGACTGGTTCGCTGGCATCTGGAAACACAGTAAACGTTTCTCTTCCAGCTGCAACACCTGCTGCAGGTGCTCATACCTACAATGTTACCCTTATCAATCCGAACGGTGGTGCTGATCAAAACAATGCGAACAACAGCGGTAGCTCATCGTTTACTACGATAGCCAATCCTCAAACAGTAACATTGACATTGCTCACAGACAACTACCCAGCTGAAACGTCTTGGAACATCACAACTACAGGAGGAACTGTGCTTTATTCTGGTGGATCATACGCCTCAACGCAAACTACCTTTACAGAAACGCTGTGCATGGGTGCAGGGTGCTATATCCTGAATGTCTTCGACAGTTTTGGTGACGGTATGCAATTCCAAGGCGTTGTAGGGAACTACACTTTGACAGATGAGAATGGAACCGTATTGGCACAAATGGTTGCAGGTGGAAATTTCGGATCACAGGCTACGCATAATTTCTGTCTGACTGCCAGCGGCATCGATGGTTGCACAAATGCAGGCGCTTGTAATTTCAATCCTGCCGCAACAAACGATGATGGCTCTTGTGAGTTTGTCTCTTGCGCTGGTTGTACGAACGTTGGAGCATGTAACTACGACAACACCGCAACAATTGATGATGGATCGTGCATCTTGCCAACTACCTACTACGCTGACACAGATAGTGATGGATTTGGAGATGCTGCATCGTCTACTTCTTCATGCATTGCTCCATTTGGCTTTGTAACAAATAGCAGCGATTGCGACGATACAAGAGGTGACGTTTACCCAGGAGCTCCTGGAACGGCAGAAGGTATCGATAACAACTGCAACGGATCTATCGACCCGTCGGAAGAGCTTGCTCCCGCATGTTTGGGCGACTTCAACGTTGATGGACAACGCAACGTATCTGACTTGTTGATGCTCCTAGCTGACTTTGGATGCACATCAAATTGCGGTACCGACATCGATGGAAATGGAAATGTGAATGCCAGCGATTTCTTGGTGTTCCTTGGATTGTTTAATACTACTTGTAACTAATCAAATTTTAAAAACCCGCTCCAATTGAGCGGGTTTTGCCTTTATAACTGATGCATATGAAAAAGGTCTACAACCTTCTTTTGGCTGGGCTTATCCTGGTTTCTTTTAATTCAATGGGTCAAGGATATTGGAGCGATGCTCCGCATCCAATTCGCACAAATCAGGTTATCAAACCTGCTGAATACCGCTCATTGAGTTTGGACTTTCATGCCATGCAAACATTGCTTGGTAGCGCACCTTCTGAACAAGAAGTGGATGTCCGTTTCTCGGAAGCCATGATCGCTATCCCAATGCCCGATGGAACAACGCAGACGTTCCGTTTCGTTGAATCATCGATTATGGAACCTGAGTTGCAAGCTCAATTCCCACAAATCCGCTCATACAGCGGTATGTCGGTAGACGACCCAACTGCTAGAATACGTTTTAGTATTTCACACATGAGCTTCAATGCAATGATCATGAGTTCCAAAGGAACCGTGTACATTGATCCTCTGTCGCTTACAGATGACTCTTACTACATGGCATACACACGTGAAGCATTTTATTCAAACACGGATAAAAATGCGAACGGAAGAGCATGTGAGATTCCAGATCAAATCGATACGGATAAATACGACGAGCGCATTGAGAAGCCGTTGACCTCAAAAAAGAAAGTTCAGACCATGGGTTACCGCGGTCCGAATGGCACTCAGCTTCGCACCTACCGTTTGGCGTTGGCTTGTACTGGTGAATATGCTGCATTTTTCGGTGGCACAGTGCCGAACGTTGTAGCTGCCATGAACAACTCTATGACTCGTGTTAATGGCATCTACGAGCAAGAAGTAGCCATTCGCATGGTGCTTGTCGCAAACAATGCCAACCTTATTTATTTGAATGCTGGAACCGACCCATATACCAACAACAATGGTGGTACCATGCTCGGACAAAACATAACAACGTGTAACAGTGTAATTGGCTCTGCCAACTACGATATCGGACACGTTTTCTCAACCGGTGGTGGTGGTGTAGCATACTTAGGTGTGCCATGTACTGCAAACAAAGCAGGCGGTGTAACTGGTTCTGGAGCGCCAGTAGGTGACCCTTTTGATGTGGATTACGTTGCGCACGAAATGGGACACCAATTCGGTGGTAACCACACACAAAACAACTCATGTAACCGTTCTACAAACGCTGCTTACGAGCCAGGAAGTGCTTCTACCATCATGGGGTATGCTGGAATTTGTGCCCCGAACTTGCAGAGCAACTCGGATCCTTACTTCCACAACCATAGCTACAACGAAATTCGCGTTTTCTCAACTACTGGAAACGGTAATACTTGTCCGGTTACAACAAACACGGGCAACACCCCTCCTACTGTTGATGCCGGTGTTGGCGGTTGGACCATTCCAATCTCTACTCCTTTCGAATTGACAGCTGTTGCTAGTGATGCCAATGGTGACCCGATTACCTACAACTGGGAACAATACGATCTTGGACCTGCAACGGCAACTGGTGACAACAACCTTACAAACCCAAGTGGAAATCAGCCTATTTTCCGCTCATGGAATGCTACCGACAGTCCGACGCGTGTTTTCCCACGTATTCAAAACCTCGTTAACAACACAACTGTGGTTGGTGAACACTTGCCTACCTATAGCAGAAACTTATCGTTCAGATGCACCGTACGCGATAACCGCATTGCTGGTGGTGGTGTGAATGATGACCAAGTAACTTTCGCTGTGAGCTCTACCGCTGGACCTTTCGTTGTAACTGCGCCAAATACTGCTGTTACATACCCAGGAAACACCGTTCAAACCGTTACTTGGAACGTAGCCAATACCACTGCTGCACCTATATCTGCTGCTAACGTAGATATATTCTTGTCGCTGGATGGTGGTTTCACATGGCCTATCACACTGGTTTCAAACACGCCGAACGATGGTTCACAGGCGGTATTGATTCCTGCCGGACAAACAACTCAAGCGCGCGTTAAAGTGAAGGCTTCTGGAAATATCTTCTTCGACATTTCAAATACGAACTTCACCATCGGACCAGCTATTGGAAACAACAACTGGGATGCTGGAATCGCATCTATTGCTGGAGCAACAGGCGACTTCTGCGGTGGTTCTATTACACCAGAAGTAGGAATCTTTAATGGTGGCACACAAACCATTACCAGCTTTACGCTGACATACAACATCGACGGTGGTGCAAACGGAACGTTTAACTGGACAGGCTCTATAGCAACAGGTCAGACAGCCAACGTAGTTTTGCCTACCCTAACGGCAAGTTCAGGTGCACACGTGTTTAACGTTACTGTTTCGAATCCAAACGGAAATACCGATCAGAATAACTTGAATGATAGTGGATCTTCAAACTTTACTACCATTTCAGGTGCTACTGTGGCGACATTCACAATCTTAACCGATTGTTGGGGTGAGGAAGTTTCTTGGAACTTGACAAGTAGCTCAGGCACCGTCATCGCTAGTGTAACTACAAACACTTATGCTGATCAAGCTACCATCTCTCAAGATTTCTGTTTGGCTTCTGGTTGTTATGACTTCAATATTTTCGACTCTTTTGGAGATGGACTTGCAGGCATACCTTCTGGTTGTGCAATAAACGGTGATTATAACATTACGGATAGCTTCGGAAACGTATTGGTTCAAATGGGAGTTCCTAACTATGGGTCTGGCACAAGCCACAACTTCTGCGTTCCTGTTGGAACTCCAGGTTGTACTGATATCAGCGCCTGTAACTACGACGCTGCTGCAACTGTTGACGACGGTAGCTGCGATTTCTCTTGCTTTGGATGTACGAATGCTGCGGCTTGTAACTACAGCCCTGTAGCGACCATCGATGACGGTTCATGTATCCTTCCAAATGGTTGTACAAACGCTGCGGCATGTAACTTCAACCCTGCTGCTACGTGCGACGATGGATCGTGTATTCTTCCAAACGGTTGTACAAACGCGGCGGCTTGTAACTTCAACCCTGCTGCTACGTGCGACGATGGTTCATGTATCCTTCCAAACGGTTGTACAAACGCGGCGGCTTGTAACTTCAACCCTGCTGCTACGTGCGACGATGGTTCATGTATCCTTCCAAACGGTTGTACAAACGCGGCAGCTTGTAACTTCAACCCTGCAGCCACTTGCGACGATGGTTCTTGTATCCTTCCAAATGGTTGTACCGATAACACTGCATGTAATTACAATGCCGCGGCTACCTGTGATGACGGAAGTTGCACATATGCGGTAACCTATTTCGCTGATAGCGACGGTGATGGATTTGGAGATGCTTCAACATCCGCACAGTTGTGCGCTCCTCAAACAGGCTTTGTGCTCGACAACACCGATTGTGACGATACCCGCAATGACGTTTATCCTGGTGCGCCTGGAACGGCGCAAGGCATCGATAATAACTGCAACGGAACAATTGACCCTGCTGAAGTTGCTGTATGTTTGGGTGACTTTAACAACGACGGACAAATCAACATCGCAGACTTGCTTGTGTTACTAGGTGATTTCGGTTGTAACGCTTCATGCAGCGCCGATTTGAATGGAGATAACGTAGTGAATTCGAGTGATGCACTGCTATTCTTCGGACTGTTCGGAACCTCTTGTAACTAATCAAGATCAACCATAAAAACCAACCAATGCGTAAAATTTTAGCTTCTTTCTTTTTTGCTTCTTTCTTTTCAGTCGCTTTCGGACAATCTGACGATGTCCATTGGAGCGATAAGATGGAAGATCCGAATGTAAACTTCTATGATGTGCAGCAGTCTTTTGAGACCTACTGGGAAGATCATGAGGTAGAAAAAGGAAAGGGATTTAAACAATTTAAGCGTTGGGAGTGGTTTATGGCTCCGCGTGTATATCCTTCAGGAAATCGCATCAACCCTTCTGTGGCGTGGGATAACCTGCAAGATGAAATGCGAAACATGCCGGCCGAAAAGAGTGCCGCTGGGGTGTGGACTTACTTCGGGAATACCGACGTGCCTGTGAATGGCGGCGGTGCCGGACGTGTAAACATGGTTCGTAACCAACCGGGAAGCAGCACTATTTTCTACGCTTGCGCACCTGGCGGTGGATTGTGGAAAACATTGAACGCTGGTACTTCTTGGAGTTTGATGAACACCGATTTGCTGGCTTCTATTGGTGTAAGCGATATCGCCATTGACCCAACGAACAGCAACGTCTTGTACATCGCTACAGGTGATGGCGACGCAGGAGATACCTATTCTTTGGGTGTTTTGAAGTCTACAGATGGCGGCGCAACTTGGAACAGCACAGGTTTAAACTGGAACGTTACCCAAACGCGTCGCATCGGTCGACTCATTATGCACCCTTCGAATAGCAATATTCTAGTGGCTGCGACGAGCAACGGGATGTACCGCACGACAGATGGTGGCACAACATGGACTCAAACGTTAGCCGGAAACTACAAAGACGTAGAATGGCGAACTGATAACCCAAACACCGTTTTTTGTACTGGGGATGCTGATAATTTCTTTAGATCTACTGATACCGGTGGGTCATGGACACAAATCACAAGCGGACTTCCAACTTCTGGCGTTAGCCGCATGGCAATAGCCGTTTCTGCAGCCAATGCGAATACTGTATACATTCTTGCTGGAAGCAGCGCCAACCAAGGATTCTTCGGCTTCTACCGTTCAACTGACGGCGGAACCTCGTTTACAACAATGGCCACCTCCCCTAACCTTTTGGGATGGTCTGAAACTGGAAGCGACACTGGCGGACAAGCTTGGTATGACTTGGCTGTGGCATCTGACCCAACAAACGCTGATGTCGTTCTTGTTGGTGGTGTAAACGTTTGGAAAACTACAAATGGCGGTTCAAACTGGAGCTGCGTTGGACACTGGTATGGAGCTGCTGGAATTCCGTATGTACACGCCGATAACCATGGATTTCATTTTATACCCGGTACTTCAAC
>JANRAA010000245.1 GCA_030728235.1 Flavobacteriales bacterium | reverse complement strand
TTGAATCATGAGGAAAGCGCAAACCACCGAAAAGATAGATAGCGATGAGAGCTGAAACGGCTACCCAAATGGCGATAAACAGCTCGCGTTTTAGCAATCCAGCCTGCCAAACAAGGTCGGCATTGGAAAGAAACTTGAACGCAAAACCAATCTCTAGAAGTCCGAGAACCACTTTCACAGAGTTCAACCATCCGCCTGATGAAGGCAAAGAGTTTAGCCAACCTGGGAATGCAGAAAAGAGCATGAAAGGCAGGGCCAGTGCCAAAGAAAAACCGAACATGATAGAAGCAGGGCCTCCATATCCGCCCGTAGCGGCGCCTGCCAACGCAGTACCAACGAGAGGGCCGGTGCAAGAGAAAGAAACAATGGCAAGGGTAGCCGCCATGAAGAAGATACCCATGATACCGCCTTTGTCTGAAGCTCTATCGGCCCTATTGGCCAACGCAGAAGGCAAAGTGATTTCGAAAGCACCCAAGAAAGAGATACCAAAAATCACAAGCAAAGCGAAAAGGAAGATATTGAAAATCGGATCTGTAGAGATCGTATTCAAGATGTCGACACCAAAAACGGCTGTCAACAGGAGTCCTAACCCTGTATAGATCAAAATTATAAAAAGGCCGTAGATAAACGCATTGCGCATTCCTTGAGCGCGTGTTTTCGACTGTTTCGTAAAGAAACTCACCGTCATCGGGATCATTGGGAACACACACGGTGTAAGGAGCGCTGCGAAACCCAGACCGAAACCCAATAGGAATAGCACCCATAGATCACTTTCTTCTTCTTCGCCTTCGGCGGATGGTGTTTCACTGTGAGACTTTTCTACCGCAGGACAGTATTCAAATCCTTCAGGCATCGCTTCAGCAGAAGATAGAGTAAACACAAAATCGAGATCAGCAGGAGGGAGGCATTTTGTAGAGTCGCACACCATGAACGATAGGTAACCTTTGATCGTATCGTTTTCGGCATTGAGACGCTTTACTTGCTGGCGCCAGTAGGTTTTGCCTTCGAAATAGCTCAAATTCATCATGAAGTTCGGGTCGTATTCAATGTGAGGAGCACATTCCATCACAGAATCTTTGAACTGCACCGAAGTGTTTTCGTCGAACTGAAACCAAGTAGGCAGTGGGCCTTCGTCGCTTTCCAACCATTGAGAATATACGTGCCAACCCGCATCTATCTGCGCTTCAAAAACCAAATCAAAGGTCTCTTCGTCTACAGCATAGGTTTTATATGACCATTTAACTGGCTCATAAATTTGAGCGTTTAGCGCACCTGCGGTAGAAAGAACCGATAACAGCAGGACCAATATTGCTTTGAACTTCAACTTCATATTTTCTTGTTCTTAAGAGAGCGAAAATAGCACTTAATATACCTTGCAGCGGAAATGTACTGCGCAGAATATTGTATTCCTAATCAATTGTTAATTCTTGCCCAACGGCTAATTTAAACCGCTTTCGGCACAACCAAGTTCCTAAATAGAAAAACGGGGTATCGAAAATGGCGATGACTACTTTAAACAGGAACCCATTGAGCACCAGCGCCCAAAACAAAGTCCACGGAATTTGTTCTCCGACACATAGCAGTAAGATCACCAAAAACGTATCGAGAAACTGACTCAGGATTGTAGAGAAATTGTTGCGAACCCAGAGCATTTTGCCTTTTGTAAGGCGTTTCCAGAAGTGGAAGATGCGTATGTCGACATATTGTGCAGCGAGGTATGCCGCCATCGATGCGCCTATTGCTAGCGCCGTTTGTCCGAACACATGGTTGTACTGGTCATCGGTTACTGGCGACCATTCAGTGGCAGGGGCAGCTCCTGCAACCGAGATAATCAAAAGGACAAAAATGGAGGATATGAGTCCACCAAAGACCACTTGGTTTGCTTTCTTGCTACCAAAGATCTCCGAAATCAAATCGGTAATCAGGAAAGTAATGGGGTATGGGAGAATGCCGACACTTTGTTCGAAGGTAAAACCGCCATCCCCGAAAGGGTTCCAGAAGAAAAATTTGCGAAAAATAAGATTGCAAGTGATAAGACTTGCGATAAAGAGTGCTGCAAGCAACAGATAGATCTGAAATGCTACTTGCTTGTCTTTGAGAGTTAGGATTTTGGCTTCCACCTCCCAAAGGTAATTGGTTTAAATCTTAATTGAAAAGGATGCGACAAATGCTATGCGTAGGCACATTCAAGTCGTTATCGAGGTAAATCGTTCTATCGCCAACGGCGAGGATGCGACCTTGAATACAAACACAAGAATCGATACCTTCAACCCACATCAGCACAGGTAAATTGGTAAGACTTTCAAGAGAAACAGCATGCAGCAAGTCTGCATTTCGTCGACGTTGATCGAATTTACTGGTTAGAACTTCAACTTGGGTAAACCGAAAATCGGCAAGTTTGAGTGCATGTGCATGCACAGCGAGGTTAGCGTAGGCCATGTATTAAGTAAGTTAGGTGTGTATTGTTACGCAGCCTTTCTTACAATGGTTTCAAGTTTATTTCAAAATACAGATATGCAAATAGTTACGTGTGTTTTCTGAGATTTTGAACCGGTCGTCGATGCGGTATCCAACCACCCAAACGATGTCGCCCTTTGACTCCATGATCCACACATTTCGTTTTTCTTCATTCCCCATTTTCTGCTGCGTAAAAAAGTCGCTTAGTTTTTGAAAACCATGCATGCCCAGGGGTTTGAAGCGATCACCAGCTTCCCAGCGGCGCAGCGTGAGCGGGAACGACAATTTTTCGAAGTCGATGAATGCTTCATTGGCATTGGTAGTCAATTCAGGGAATCCACTGTGGTGGGCAAAAACCAAGTCGATCGGGCCATTGAATTCTTGGGTCTCGGCCTCAATTACATAGCTTACGCCATCGTCTTCAGGGTTGATAGAGATCACAAGCGACCCGCGTTCTTTCGTTATGCGGTGCGATTCGGAGGCCAGAAATTTTCCATTTTGAGAGTTGAGCAACCCCACCACTTCGTCGACTCGTTTTGCAGGAAAGCCATAATCAGCGCAGAGGTGGCTGAGCAGCAAACGCGGGTAGGGGAAAGAAGTTAGCATGTCGAGCGAAATGGTCAACCCATTTTCAGTAGGCTCAATAAACTCATCTGTCATCTCAGAAAGAAACTGATTGATGAGCGGGTTCAACTCTTTGAACAGGTTGATTTGTCGGAGTATATTGTTTTTGAATCCCGGCCTGATTGATTCCATCATCGGAATGAGTTGCAGGCGAATTTTGTTGCGCGTGTAATAGTTCTGCACATTGCTTTCATCTTCCCTAAAGGGGATGTTGAACTTCGTCAGATGGTCAAGCAAGTCGGTTTTTTTGAAAGGCAAAAGCGGACGGATAACAGCACCATTTTTCTGCGGGATCGACGAAAATCCGCCCAGACTGCTTCCACGCAGGATATGCGCAAGGTATGTTTCAACCACATCGTCTTCATGGTGAGCTGTTGCAATGCGGTCGGCTTCTAGCTCGTCGAGCAGCTCATGGAACCAAGCGTACCGAAGAAACCGTGCTGTTTCTTGAATTCCTATGCCCAAAGCGGTTGCTTCAGCGCGTGTGTTGAAACGTTTTGAAAAGAAAGGGACATTTAATTGAAAGGCGAAATTCTTTACAAACGCTTCATCGGCATCGGAAGCATCGCTGCGCAGGCCGAAGTTGACATGTGCGATAACGATATTGCAATTGAGGCGATGCAGCAAGTCTGCCAGCGCAATCGAATCGGCGCCGCCACTGCAAGCCACAATTACTTTCGCCTTTTCACGAATCAGATTGGTAGAAGTCAAGTGCTCTCGCAGCAGTTCAATCATCGTTCAATGCTTTAAACAGAGCATCGGCTTTGAGCAGACACTCCTCGTATTCGGTTTCAGCGTTGGCCAGAGCAGTCACGGCGCTGCCAACCATGGCAGAAAGGTAATGCGTTTGAGTGTTGTATTGCAAGCTTCTGATGACAACATTGAAATCGAAATCACCGGCAGGGTCTACATAACCCACTGCGCCAGAATACAATCCACGAGCGCCGAGTTCCACTTGGTCGATGAGTTCCATGGCTCGCACTTTTGGTGCCCCCGTCATAGATCCCATCGGAAAAGTATCTGCAATGATTTTCGAGAACGAGATGTTTTCAGGGTAGCGCGCTGTGATGGTCGATATCATTTGATGCACCGTTTGGAACGAGTATATTTCGCACAATTCCTCCACCTTCACAGAGCCAGGAAGGGCAGATTTGCTGAGATCGTTGCGCACCAAATCGGTAATCATAATGTTTTCAGCGCGTTCTTTCGGGTCGTTTTTAAGACGGGCAATGATTTGAGCATCTGCATCAACATCCGCCGAGCGAGGCGCCGTGCCTTTTATAGGTTGAGAGATAACTTTGTTGCCGATTTTACGCAAGTATCTTTCTGGACTGCCGCACATCAAGACACTGTTTTCCCATTTGAAAAAAGCCGAAAACGGAGCTTTGGTGCGCTCTTTCAAGCGAGAATACACCGTTGGAGGATGGATTTCGGCGTGATTTGCGAACTCGATGCAGTAGTTCAGTTCGTAGACATCACCGCGGTGAATGTGTTTTTGAAGCAGTTCAAATTGTTGCGTATACTCTGATTTGGATACCTTAGGTATTAGCGAAGTTTTGGGATTCGACCGACTTGAAAACGCATGTAAAACAGCGTCTATCTCGGCATCGGATGCCTTGCCATAAACAACCTGCCATAGTCCGTCGATTTTTTCAGCCACCACCTGCGGTATGAAAAAGCAAACGACAGGAAAACCGATGAAATCGGATGATTTTTCAGGGAGTTTTTCGAATTCACGGTTTAATTCATAGCTGATGGCGCCGAATTTCCACTTGCTAGTCTTTTCAATAAATGCAGCTAGTCGATAAAAATCGACCGCTAATCGAAAAGAGCATGATTCCTCCATCCCCCAAGCGAGTAAGTTTTTGCCATCACCATTGGCAGTTTCAAGCAATACGATTGGGGTTGTAAGGTTCATGTAGTCAATAAGATATGATATTTTTCCAGTGAGAGGAGTAAACAGGATGTTATTTTAGGATTCCAATAGTACGGGTCAAGCAAACAATGTGTATGCAGAACACTAGGTCGTATATTTGGGGCGGACTCTCTAGGTAATTTATCAGATAACCGAATTCCAAAGAGTTTATTTCAGATGATTAGCTCAATAGAGGCTCCGAACGAGGGGCCTCTATTATTTTATGCGTTCTCGAAGCATCTGTTCTAGGGCATCAACCCAGATAGAAGAAGTGTTCAGGCTGGGCACCAGTTTTAAGTCTTCACCACCATTTTCCTGAAATAATTCAAGGTATCCTTCGCCTATTTCGACAATTGTTTCGAGGCAATCGGCTACGAAAGCGGGGGAAAAGACGAGCAGTTTTTTCTTTCCGGCCTTTGCCATCTCAACGATTACTTCATCGCTGAAAGGGCGCACCCATTTTTGATCGAGTCGAGATTGGAAGCACACGGTGTAATCGTCTTCATTGATACCCAATCGACTAGCGATTGCTCGCGAAGTCGCATAGCACGTGGCCACATAGCAGAAGCGATTCTCCTCGTTTATTTCGGATTCACAACTGTGGTTGCTGCACATTTTATCTTCATACACCTTGTCTACCTGACGTTCTGGCAAACCGTGGTAGCTCATCAGGATATGATCGTAGGCTTTGAGGTCGATTCCGTTGGCGCTGGCCTCGAGGGCAGACAGGTAGCCTGGGTGATCCCAGAATTGACTTATCGCAACGATTTCAGGAATGACGTACCATTTAGAGATAAGTCGAAACGCCTCTTCGAGCGTACTTCCTGTTGAAGCAGAGGCATATTGGGGATAAAGCGGCAAAACAATCACCTTGTCGTACCTATCGGTTTCCATTTTTTGCAATACAGAAGTCATAGATGGAGAGCCGTATCGCATCGCCATTTCCACATGAATGTCTTCGTTTTGGAAGCGCTCACCGAGTTTCTTCGCCAGCTCTTGGGTATAGAGCAGCAACGGCGAACCGTCGGCGGTCCATACTTTTTTATACTCTTTCGACGACTTGTATTTTCGTGTTGGAGCGATGATTCCATTCACAAGGATTTTTCTTCCAAGCCAAGGAATATCGATGACACGTTTATCGCCGAGGAATTCTCTCAGGTATCTTCCTACTGCCGAGGGAGTTGGCGCATCAGGAGTTCCGAGATTGATAACAAGGATGCCTATTTTCATATCGTGGTAACACGGAAGTCGATTAAAGGTTCGACTTAGATGTGTATTGCGCGGTTATCAGTAGCGGCGAGAGCTGCTTCTTTAAATGCTTCTGTAAATGTTGGGTGAGCGTGAGAGATACGAGCGATATCTTCAGCTGAAGCGCGGAATTCCATACCGACAACAGCTTCAGCAATCATATCGGCTGCGCGAGGCCCGATCATGTGAACACCCAAAATTTCATCGGTAGTTTTATCGGCCAAGACCTTTACCAATCCATCGGTATCCATGCTCGCACGAGCTCTTCCACTAGCTTTGAACGGGAAGGAACCTGTTTTGTATGCTGTGCCCATTTCTTTCAATTGCTCTTCGGTGTATCCAACAGAAGCCACTTCAGGCCATGTGTATACAACGCCAGGGATAAGCAGGTAATTGATATGCGGTTTTTGTCCGGCCATCACTTCAGCTACAAACATCCCTTCTTCTTCTGCTTTGTGCGCCAGCATGGCACCTTTGATGACATCTCCAATCGCGTATATTCCTTTGATGTTGGTTTCTAAGTGATCGTCAACCGCAACTCTTCCGCGTTCGTCAACTTGTACACCAATTTTATCGAGGCCAAGTTTATCGGTATATGGTTTTCTACCAACAGCTACCAAAGTGTAGTCGCCTTTGATGACCACTTCATTTCCTTTTGCGTCGTCGGCCTTCACCGTTGTCAGCTTCGCAGTAGTCGATACCTCCTTAACTTTATGTCCGAGGTAGAACTTCATGCCCAACTTCTTCAATGAACGAGTCAGCTCTTTCCCCATGGTAGCATCCATGGTAGGGATGATAGAGTCCATGTATTCTACAACACTCACTTCAGAGCCTAGGCGTGCGTACACAGATCCCAATTCAAGTCCGATTACACCACCACCAATGATGATCAAGTGTTTCGGAATTTCTTTCAGCTCCAGCGCTTCTGTTGAGGTGATGATGCGTTTTTTATCGATTTTGATAAAAGGGAGCGTTGCCGGTTTAGAACCCGTAGCGATGATTGATTTTTTGGTTTTGATGACAATTGCATCACCTTTTTCTGGTTGAACAGAAATTGTTTGAGCATCGATATACGATCCGAAACCAGTGAAAACCTCGATCTTGTTTTTCTTCATCAAGAAATCGATACCGCCCACGGTTTGCTTTACCACTTCGCGCTTGCGGTTGATCATTTGAGTGAAGTCGATCGAGAGATTGCCAACACCAATTCCATGCTCTTTGAACTGTTCTTTTGCTTGATGGTAGTGCTCTGAAGAATCGAGTAAGGCCTTAGAAGGTATGCACCCCACATTGAGACAAGTGCCACCAAGTGAGTTGTACTTTTCTACAATAGCGGTTTTCATTCCGAGTTGCGCACATCTGATTGCGGCAACATATCCACCGGGTCCTGATCCGATTACTACTACATCAAATTCGTTCATGGGTTCATGTTTAGAATGCAAAGGTAACAAGCGAGGTGGAGTGATAGGGTTTAATCATCGACTTTTTAGCCTCGTTTTTTGTTTCTTTGCACAACCATCTATCCGGAAGAACATTCATGTGGACCACCTTATCATCTTTCATCCTTAGAAACCGACTGCCCATCTTGATTGGTGTAGCCCTCATAACTGTGTTCATGGGGTGGCAGGCGCGCGACGTGCGGATGAGTTACAAATTTGGAGGCTTGCTTCCTGATAACGACAGTACCTACCTTGATTACAAAGACTTTCTCGAAAGTTTTTCTGAAGATGGTAACGTCATCGTTATTGGTGTTGGCGACGACGATTTGTTCAAATTGGAGAACTTCAATGCGTGGTATAACCTAGCATCCGACATCCGGAAAATACGGGTGCCGGTTTTTCGCGACGACCAGGAGCAAGATGTCGCTGCCGTAGATTCTGTCTTTTCAATTGCCCAATCATACAAAGTAGTCAAAGATGATTCGTTGCAGCGCTTCGGCATTGAACGGGTTTTTAAAACACGTCCGGGTTCTCAGCAAGAGCTCGACAGCCTGTTGGATGGTGTTCGCAACATGCCTTTCTACGAAGGCTTGCTTTACAAAGACAATTCGAACGCCACGCTCATGATGGTGTTTGTAAATGCTGCCTTGTTCAACAGCGAAGACCGCGGGCCATCAATACAGTACATCAAAGATGAGATAGAGGCTTTTGAGGCAGAAACCGGATTGAAAACGTATGTCTCTGGACTTCCGTTTATCCGCACTCAAATGACCACCAAAGTAAAGGCAGAACTGGGCTTGTTTGTAGCGTTAGCTGCGCTTGTTACTGCCGTGCTTTTGCTGCTGTTCTTCCGCAATTTCGGAGTGATGGTAGTTTCCATATTGGTTGTAGGTATCGGTGTTGTTTGGTCGATGGGTACCATTGCCCTTTTCGATTACCCGATTTCCATGCTTATGGCGCTCATTCCGCCATTGATGATTGTTATTGGAGTCCCCAACTGCATCTATCTCATCAACAAATACCACGCAGAGTACAAGCGGCACGGCAACAAAGCAAAGGCCTTGTCGCGGGTAATTCAGAAAGTAGGTAACGCCACCTTTATGACCAATGCTACCACAGCATTGGGATTTGCAACCTTCATTTTCACGCATAGTGATGTGATGAAAGAGTTTGGAATCATTGCTTCGCTTAACATCATCGCCGTGTTTGCTGTTTCGCTGATCATCATCCCGACGGTTTATTCTTACTTACCACCACCGAAAGAACGTCATACCAAGCACCTCGATCGCAAATGGGTGTTTTATGCAGTCAACAAACTTGTCCATATTGTCACCAACCACCGCAAGTGGGTGTACATTTTCACGCTTGTGATATTGATATTGGGCGGCATTGGAATCAGTAAGATGGAAACCACGGGCAATGTCGTCGACGACCTCCCACAGACCGATAAAGTGATTACCGACCTTCGCTGGTTTGAGAACGAATTCAACGGCGTAATGCCATTTGAGGTTATTTTAGATACCAAACGCAAAGGACAGGTAACGCGACCGAACACACTTAAAAAGCTCGAGGAATTACAAGAACTACTTGCTCAATATCCTGAGATAACCCGCTCATTGTCTATCGCTGATGCTGTAAAGTTCTGTAAACAAGCATTTTACAATGGCGACCCAGAGAAATACAGTCTGCTCACACGTCAGGAGTCATCATTCATCGGTCCGTATTTCAGAAGCGAATACGAAACGGGCGGCATGGAGCACATGTTTTTTGATTCTACCCGCACGCGAACCCGCATAACGGCTCAGATTGCCGACATCGGAACCAAAGAAATGGCGGTGCTATTGAATGATCTGCGTCCGAAGATCGACGTCATCATCAATCCTTCTGCTCACGAGATGGATAGTTTATTGAATGATTTGGCGACAGCCACCGACAGAAAGGCCGCAGCAACAGCGTTTTTTGATACCTATCCATCAATGGCAGATAGCGTTGTAGTGCAGCTGAACCTCAGTGAATCATGCGACGACGTGTTCGCATGTGCCGTTGACCATAGCACCGATGCTTCGTTCATCCCTGCCGTGCGCAGAGCGATTGACTCAGTGAAACAACGCGTGATACTCACAGGAACAAGTGTTGTATACCTCGAAGGAACTACGTACATGGTCAGGAACCTGTTCATTAGTTTGGTGCTTGCCATTTTGGTGATTGCAGGCGTCATGGCTTTGCTGTTCCGCTCATTCCGCATGGTGCTGATCTCACTTGTGCCAAACGTTATTCCTTTGATTTTCACCGCTGCTGTCATGGGTTATTTTCAGATACCGATTAAGCCGTCGACCATTTTGGTGTTTAGCATCGCGTTTGGGATTTCGGTTGATGACACCATTCACTTTTTGGCGAAGTACAGACAAGAATTGAAGCTGAAAGGGTGGAACATTCGCGAGTCGATTCTGCTCGCTGTAAAAGAAACAGGGGTGAGCATGATGTACACCTCGATTGTGTTGTTCTTCGGTTTTGGCATGTTCGCTGCGTCTGAGTTCGACGGTACAAGGGCACTGGGAATTTTGGTTTCCATGACCCTTTTGATTGCCATGTTCTCGAACCTTTTGCTTTTGCCATCGCTCCTGCTCAGTTTAGAAAGGTGGATTACCACCAAAGCTTTTGCAGAGCCGTTTTTAGAGATTATTGATGAAGAAGAAGACATCGAACTGGAAGAATTACAGGTTCAAAAAGGTATCGGACTCGAATAATTGAAAAGTATGAAAGGCATTATACTCGCAGGTGGCAGTGGCACACGGCTATACCCCCTTACAAAAGCTGTTAGCAAGCAATTGATGCCGGTGTTCGACAAACCGATGATATATTACCCGCTGTCGACCCTGATGATCAGTGGTATTCGAGAAATACTAATCATCTCAACCCCGCACGACCTGCCAGGATTCAAGCATTTGTTAGGCGATGGCAGTCAGCTTGGCTGCACGTTCACCTATGCCGAGCAAGCCGTGCCGAACGGATTGGCGCAAGCGTTTGTGATCGGCAAAGAGTTCATAGGGAAAGAGAAAGTTGCGTTGATATTGGGCGACAACATTTTTTACGGACAAGGCTTCGGGAAGATTCTGAGAGAGAACACCGAAGTTGAAGGCGCCATGGTATATGCCTATCACGTTAGCGACCCCCATCGATATGGCGTCGTTGAGTTTGACATCGAAAACAAAGCCATCAGCATTGAAGAGAAGCCTGCATCACCCAAATCGAACTATGCAGTGCCAGGATTGTATTACTATGACAACGACGTGGTAGCAATTGCCGAAAATTTGGAGCCGAGCGCGCGTGGAGAGTATGAAATAACCGATGTCAATAGAGAATATTTGCGCAGAGGAAAGTTGAGCGTAGCGAAGTTAAATCGCGGCACCGCTTGGCTTGATACTGGTACGTTCGCAAGTTTGATGCAAGCCGGACAGTATGTGCAAGTAATTGAAGAGCGACAAGGTTTGAAGGTTGGCTGCATAGAAGAAATCGCTTGGCGCATGGGTTATATCGACGATAGTCAGCTAAAATCGCTCGCACAGCCCCTGCTGAACAGCGGTTATGGCGCATACTTGCTCGACCAACTCGGAAGAGAAAAATGAAATTTGTGAAAGACACCGTAGACCAACAGATAGTGCATTATCAGCAAATATTGGCTGAAAGAATCAACGCATACACCACTGCCAACCCCAATTCTGCCCTATACGCCCCGATTGGATATATGATGGAGCTAAAAGCAAAGCGCTGGAGGCCCATGTTTTTATTGGCCTGTGCTGAAGGGTATGGAGCAAGTGCAGAAAGGGCAATGCCTGCCGCCTTGGCGATTGAAGTGTTTCACAATTTTACATTGATGCACGACGACATCATGGACAACGCCCCATTGCGCCGCGGACAGCAAACAGTGCATGAAAAATGGTCGACCAATACCGCAATCTTGAGCGGAGATGCCATGATTGTGCAAGCGTATCAATTGCTAGCCGATGTCGATAATGACCTGCTTGCCCCACTGATGAAAGTGTTCAATGCAACAGCGCTAGAGGTGTGCGAAGGCCAGCAAATGGATATGGATTTTGAGAGTCGGCAAGACGTGCACATTGACGAGTACATGGAGATGATCCGCCTGAAAACCTCTGTCTTGCTAGCGGCTGCCGTTCAGATGGGCGCCATTTGCGGGAATAAGAGTGAAGAGCAGCAACGCCTGGCATACGCATTTGGCGAGCATTTCGGATTGGCGTTTCAGCTTCGCGACGACTACCTCGATGTTTTTGGCGATCCAAATGATTTTGGGAAGCAAGAAGGCGGCGATATTTTGGCCGACAAAAAAACCTTCATCTACTTGCACGCCTGCGAAACCGAGGGTGGTAACTACAAAAACGAATTGTTGCGTTGGCATGGCAGTCACGACCCAATTTCGAAAATCGCGGGCGTTAAAGAGATATTTCGCGCCAGCGGCGCGGATGATGCCTGCTTGAAAGAAATTGCCATTCATTCACAAGCAGCTTCAGAAGCTCTCGGCCGCATGGAAATAGCCCCAGAAGCGAAGACTTTCTTCACCGCTTTGCTGGATATTGTTCAAACACGAACTGTATGAATTTGAACGACCTGCCCGCCGAACTTCCTGCTGATGAACAAGCGAAGGCACGCATTATTCAGCTCACCGCCGAGCAAATAAACAAGGATTTTGGCAGTCAGGTAGTGGATCTTGAAAAAGGACCTCTCGAATTGGAACATCTCCTCGACGGCGTTCGTATGTACCTCCAAACTTTTCCTTGGAGAAACAGCGAAAAGCTCGCGCAGCAACTGTATCGAGTCGATTTAAAAGAAAGAATAATTAGAGAGGTAATTAAGAATCCGAACATTTCGGAAGGGCTTGAAGACCTGACAAACGAAATAGTGCGTCGCGAAGTGCTAAAAATTCTTATGAGAAGTTATTTTTCATCTAGTAAACCAATTGAATAACCCGTGTTGCATTGCATATCTTGTTAACTTTGCAAATCAACATTTCAGACACGCATCCTAATGGATAAATTGTCATATCTCAGCAACGCTGATGTCGATGCTATCGACGCGCTTTATAAGCAATACCTCAAAGATCCGGAGTCGGTAGACTTTGGCTGGAAAAAATTCTTTGAAGGGTTTGACTTTGCCACCGCTAATTACGGCGAAACGGGCATTCCTGAAAACGTAAGCAAAGAATTTAAGGTCATCAACCTGATTCATGGTTACCGCACACGCGGACACCTCTTTACCCGTACCAACCCCGTTAGAAAGCGCCGCCAATACGCGCCAACACTCGGGATTGAGAATTTTGGTTTGTCGGATGCGGATCTCGAAACAGAGTTTCAGGCCGGAGACGAAATAGGTATTGGTAAGGCGACGTTGCGCTCGATCATTGAGCACCTGGAAGAAACCTACTGTCAGTCAATAGGAATCGAGTACATGTACATCCGCGAACCTGAGCGGGTGAACTGGATCCGCAATAAAATAGAACTTTTAAACCGCCCGCAGTTCTCGAAAGAATGTAAGATGCAACTCTTCAAAAAGTTGAATCAGGCCACCACTTTCGAGCAGTTTTTGCAACGCAAGTTTGTCGGTGCCAAGCGTTTTTCTGTTGAAGGAAACGAGAGCATCATTGCTGCGCTCGACGACCTCGTGGAACAAGGCGCCAAGCTGGGCGTGAAAGAATTTGTGGTAGGTATGGCTCACCGCGGTCGGTTGAATACGCTTGCGCATATATTCGGCAAGCCTTATCAAGAGATCTTTGGTGAGTTTGAAGGGAAAGATTATGATGACGATGGTGTATTCGACGGAGACGTGAAGTACCACCTTGGTTATTCTACTGATCTCGTAACCGATGGCGGACAACACGTTCACCTCACGCTCACACCGAATCCATCTCACCTCGAGGCCGTTGACCCTGTTGTGGAAGGATTGACACGTTCAAAAATTGATCACTACCTGCATTCAGAAGATGCCATTGTACCGATCTTGGTGCATGGTGATGCTGCAATTGCCGGACAGGGAATAGTATACGAGTTGGTGCAAATGGCACAGTTGGACGGTTACCGCACGGGTGGAACCATACACCTTGTCATTAACAACCAAATTGGTTTCACGACTGATTACCTCGACGGACGATCATCGACGTATTGTACGGATGTCGCTAAAACGACCCTTTGTCCGGTGTTTCACGTCAACGCCGACGATGTAGAAGCAGTAATTCAAACCGTACGCATCGCACTTGAGTACCGTCAGCAATTTCACCGCGACGTATTCATCGATTTGCTCGGATATAGAAAATATGGGCACAACGAAGGTGATGAGCCGAAGTTTACCCAGCCGAAATTGTACAAGGCCATCGCTACACACGATACTCCACGCGACATTTATCTCAACCAGCTTATTAGCGAAGGGATGATGTCGGCCGAAGAAGGAGAAAAGGCCCGTGTTGATCTTGAATCACTGCTGGATGTGTGTTTCGACGATTCGAAGCAGATTTCAAAAGCTTATGTGAAGCACTTCTTAGAAGAAACTTGGAAAGGACATCGCACAGCAGTTCCTGAAGACTTTGATCAGTCGCCCGAGACAGGTTATGACAAGAAGAAGTTGATGGATATTGGGACAAAGATTGCAACATTACCTGAGGGGAAGAAGTTTTTCAGAAAGTCGGAAAAACTCATGGAGGACCGTCGTAACATGCTGAAGAACGATCAGCTTGATTGGGCGATGGGCGAGCTTTTGGCATATGGCTCATTGTTGATGGAGGGTCACACCGTGCGTTTGTCTGGACAGGATGTTGAGCGCGGAACATTCTCTCACCGCCATGCTGTGGTTGTTACCGAAGATACAGAAGAAGATTACATCCCATTGAATAACCTCAGCGCGAAGCAATCGAAGCTGAGCGTATACAACTCTTTGCTTTCAGAGTATGGAGTGCTTGGTTTTGATTACGGATACTCATTCGGTTCTCCGCAAGGATTGACCATTTGGGAAGCTCAGTTTGGAGATTTTTTCAATGGAGCGCAAATCATCATCGACCAGTTTATCAGTGCCGCTGAAGATAAATGGCGCGCCATGAATGGCTTGGTGATGTTGTTACCTCACGGTTACGAGGGCATGGGATCAGAGCACTCAAGTGGCCGCATGGAGCGATTTCTGCAGCTATGTGCAGAAGAGAACATGCAAATTTGTAACTGCACCACTCCTGCCAACTACTTTCACCTGCTTCGCCGCCAGTTAAAGCGCGATTTCAGAAAGCCGTTGGTTGTCTTTTCACCAAAGAAGCTACTTCGCTACCCAAAAGCTGTTAGCAGTTTGGGTGAGATGGCAAAAGGACGATTCCAAGAAGTGATTGACGATGCAAGTGTGAAGTCGAAGGATGTCGACACTGTAATCTTCTGCTCAGGGAAAATCTACTACGACATTCTAGAACAGAAAGAAGCATTGGGCACAGGAGAGAATATTGCTGTTGTGCGCGTTGAGCAGTTGTACCCGCTTCCGAAAGTGCAGTTGGATGCCGTTGTCAAGAAATACGGAGAAAAATGTAAGTTTATCTGGGCACAAGAAGAGCCTGAGAACATGGGGGCATGGAGTTACATGTTGCGCATGTACCGCACCGTGCATTTGGATGTCATTGCTAGAGCTGCTTCAGGTTCTCCTGCTGCTGGATCTCCGCGCATTCACGAGCAACGTCAGCATAAACTGATGAGTAAAATATTTGATCACGCACGCGTAAAAGCGTAAGAAAATAAAGACGCAATGCCAGTATTGGAAATGAAAGTCCCGAGTCCGGGTGAGTCAATCTCTGAAGTAGAAATCGCCGCTTGGTTGGTGAAAGACGGAGATTGGGTAGAAAAAGATCAAACCATAGCCGAAGTCGATTCCGACAAAGCTACGCTTGAGCTACCTGCTGAGTCTGCCGGCGTGATTACGTTGAAAGCTGCTGAAGGCGATGTGGTTGCTGTAGGTGGGGTTGTATGCCTCATCGATACCGATGCTGCTCGTCCGGCCAGTGCCGAAAAGCCAAAAGAAGCTGCGGCACCTGCGCAGGTTGCTGCGAAGGCGGAGGCACCTGCGCCAAAAGCGCCAGTTGCGGAGAAGCCGAAAGACGCTTCGTATGCCAGCGGACACCCATCACCGGCAGCAAGAAAGCTGATGGATGAGAACGGGTTGAAAGCTTCACAGGTTCCTGCCAACGGCAGGGATGGACGCATCACGACGGGAGATGTGATGTCGGCATTGAGCGCAGGATTTAGCGCCGCTGAACCAGCATGGGGAGGCACCCGCGAAGAACGTAGTGAAAAGATGTCTTCATTGCGCAGAAAGATCGCAGAACGGCTTGTTTCGGTAAAAAATGAAACGGCAATGTTAACCACCTTCAACGAGGTGAATATGCAGCCTATCATGGATATCCGAGCCAAGTACAAAGATATTTTCAAAGAGAAGCACGGGGTGAACCTCGGCTTCATGTCGTTTTTCACCAAAGCCGTTACCACAGCTTTGAGCCTTTACCCAACGGTGAATGCCCGTATTGAAGGCAATGAGATTGTTTTTCATGACTATGCAGATATAGGCATTGCAGTAAGTTCTCCAAAGGGACTTATGGTGCCTGTGGTGCGCAACGCAGAGTCGATGAGTCTTGCTGAGATCGAAGCCGACATCAAGCGATTGGCTATTCGCGCCCGTGACGGAAAGATCACCATCGATGAGATGACCGGTGGTACCTTTACCATTACCAACGGTGGTGTGTTTGGTTCGATGCTAAGCACCCCAATCATCAATCCGCCGCAAAGCGCTATTTTGGGAATGCACAACGTTGTTGAAAGGCCCGTTGCGGAAAACGGACAAGTCGTGATTCGTCCAGTGATGTACGTGGCACTTAGCTACGATCACCGCATTATCGATGGAAAAGAGAGCGTAAGTTTCTTGGTGAAAGTGAAAGAAATGCTCGAAGATCCAGAAAGAATGTTATTTGGCGCAAAAGACCCAGCTGAGGTGTTGTTGGGG
>JANRAA010000244.1 GCA_030728235.1 Flavobacteriales bacterium | reverse complement strand
GGGTACATTTGCCCTCCAAAACTTCGGATTGAACTCCTTTTTCCCTTTCAGGAATAATTGGACGTTTTTTCCGTTGAAGCATGGGTAATTGGAGACAAACAGATGACAGATATTTCGGATATCGACCAGAACAACGTACCAGCGCACGTAGCCATCATAATGGATGGTAACGGCCGGTGGGCGCGTGAAAAAGGTCACGAACGGGTGTTTGGTCATTTGCATGGAGTTGAAGCCGTTCGTGCAGCATTGAAAGGAGCAACAGAACTGGGAGTAAAGTACCTAACGCTGTATGCATTCTCTACTGAAAACTGGAATCGACCGAAAGAAGAAGTAGAAGCATTGATGGATTTGCTTGTTCAAACCATCGTCCGCGAGGTGAAAGATTTAGACAAAAACAACGTCCGCCTTCGCGCCATAGGAGCCATCGACGCTTTGCCAGATAGCTGCCGTGATGAGCTGAAAGCGGCTATCGAAAGCACTGCAAACAATACAGGTACCAACCTCATTTTAGCACTTTCATACAGCGCTCGTTGGGAAATCATTGAAGCGGTTAAATCGATTGTATCATCGGGTATAAACCCTGAAGAAGTGAATGAGAAAGTGATTTCTGATCACCTCTCCACCAAAGACATTCCTGATCCTGAGCTCGTAATTCGAACAAGCGGAGAACAACGTGTAAGTAACTTTTTGCTCTGGCAAATCGCTTATGCAGAGTTGTACTTTATGAAAAAATATTGGCCAGACTTCCGGGAAGTAGATTTTCAAGAAGCCATTAAGGAGTTTCAGAAGCGACAACGACGTTTTGGTAAAACAGCCGAACAGTAGGTAATTGATGAAGACTATGAAACTGCTATTGACGATATGCACAATGCTTTTTGCACTGGTTGCGTTTGCTCAGCCCACCAAGCTCGGTAAAACTGTCGACTACAGCAATCCACGTGAGTACAGAATTGCGGGGATTACCGTGACGGGTGCTGCATTTACCGATGTGCAGGCGGTAAAACTTTTTAGCGGATTGCAAGTTGGCGACCGCATCAACATTCCGGGCGACGAAATCACCAAAGCAGTAAAGACCCTCTGGGATCAACAACTTTTCGCAGACATAGCAATATATGCGGCGGAAACGCGGGGTGAGGATATATATTTGGTTATCGACGTTGCGGAGATGCCCCGCTTGTCGAAGTATACCTTTACCGGTATCAAACGATCTGAGCGGGAGAACCTGAAAGAGAAGATATCTTTGATGCGAGGTAAGATTGTGAATGAGAATTTGCTAGCCAATACCAAAGCGAAGATTCTCGACTACTATATCGATAAAGGACACTACGATGTGCAGGTCGAAATGGAAACCGTTGCCGACCCACTTGTGGAGAACAGTGTGTCGTTGGTCATGAAGATCAACCAAGGTCCACGTGTGAAGATCGACCACATCAATTTTCTTGGTGTTGAAGAGTTAAAGGAATCAAAGCTCAGAAGGTCGTTCAAAGAAACCAAGCAGAAGCGTTGGTGGAGGGTTTTCAAAAGCTCGAAGTTCATCGATCAGAACTATGAAGATGATAAAAAGAACATTCTCGCCAAGTACAACAAAGCCGGTTATCGTGATGCAATCATCGTGGGTGATAGCATTTACAAGACCGGGGTTGGAAGAATAGGTATTGATATTAAGGTAGACGAAGGTAACAAGTTCTACTTCCGCAACATCACGTTTTCGGGAAATACGAAGTACAGATCGACGCAGCTTGACTCAATTTTAAAGATCAAAAGTGGAGATATATACAACCTAGAAAACCTCGAGACCCGTTTGTTCATGAACCAAAAAGGTGTCGATGTAAACTCCTTGTATCAAGACGATGGATACTTGATGTTTCAGGCCATTCCGGTTGAGTTGTTGGTAGAGAACGATAGTATCGACATCGAGATTCGCATCGTGGAAGGTAAGCAGTTCCGCATTGGAAAGGTTAAGGTTACTGGCAACTCCAAAACGAACGATCATGTTATCTACCGAGAGATTATAACACGTCCGGGTGATTTGTTTTCTCGCACCGATATCATCCGCACACAGCGGGAGTTGGCTCGCTTGAATTATTTCAACCCGGAAGCTTTCCAAATCAATCCGACTCAGAATCCAGAAAATGGAACTGTTGATATCGAGTATGTAGTGGAAGAGAAACCGTCTGACCAAATTGAGTTGTCTGGAGGTTGGGGTGGAGGCCGCGTGGTGGGAACCCTCGGTTTGAGCTTTACGAATTTCTCCTTGCGGAAGATGTTCAAGAAAGGGGCATGGACGCCGATTCCATCGGGAGATGGACAACAGCTTTCAATTCGTGCGCAAACGAATGGTTCATTTTTCCAGAGCTATAACTTTTCATTCACTGAGCCTTGGTTGGGTGGGAAAAAGCCGAATTCATTGTCGTTTGGATTGTGGAGATCTATCCAATCGAACGGACAAAAAAGAATCATCGATGGCGAACCGAATCCACTTCGTCAAGAGCTCGTAATCAATGGGGGAAGTATCGGATTGGGTCAGCGTTGGAAACGACCGGATGACTGGTTCTTGATGTATGCATCTTTGAGCTATCAGCACTTTACGCTTCAAAACTTTCAGACATTCTTCTCGTTCTCTGATGGGAAATCGAACAACCTCGCATTGTCTTGGTCGTTGCAGCGTAACTCAGTTAGCGATCCTATTTTCCCGACGTGGGGGTCGAACATCAAGTTTACGGCGAAGCTGACGCCTCCCTATTCATTGTTCAATGGTAAAGATTACGACAATGCCACAGAGCAAGAGCGATTCAAGTGGGTTGAATACCACAAATGGAAGTTCACTGCCTCTTGGTACACACCGCTTACGCGCAGCTCAGAGGAAAACCCACGGAGATTGGTTTTGAACGCCAACATGGGTCTTGGTATGCTCGGAATGTACAACAAGAATGTTGGGTTGTCTCCTTTTGAGCGGTATTATCTGGGTGGTGTTTTCCTCTCTGGTTTCTTGCTTGATGGACGTGAGATTGTGAACCTACGTGGATACGATGATCTTTCGGTTACATACCCTAGTCCGAACTCAGGTTCACCAGCGATAGCCAAGTACAGCGTTGAATTGCGCTA
>JANRAA010000243.1:2739-3111 GCA_030728235.1 Flavobacteriales bacterium | reverse complement strand
TGCGGGCCGGCGGAGCCATTACTGTTAAGCGCACCTGGAGAAAAGACGGAGAAGACACCAAAAGACCGGTAGATGCCAGAGACACCGAAAAATTTGTCAAAGCACTCAATACCGGATGGGTGATTTCTTTTCCGCAAGGAACGACAAAGCCCTTTGTAGAAGGAAGAAAAGGCACAGCGCATATTATAAAAAACGAAAAACCAGTGGTGGTTCCCATCGTAATTGATGGTTTCAGAAGAGCATTCGACAAAAAAGGCTTGAAGAAGAAAAAGCGCGGCGTGCCGCTTCGCATGACCATAAAACCGCCGTTGGACGTAGATTTCGAAGCACCCGTGGATGTAGTTTTGAAGCAAGTAATGGACGCCATAGAAC
>JANRAA010000243.1:0-2729 GCA_030728235.1 Flavobacteriales bacterium | reverse complement strand
CCATAGAACAGAGTGAAAATTTTTTACGCGTCAATTGAAACTTGAATTTATCCCCTCCCGTAAACGACCATGTAAATGATTTGAAAACAGCATCTACATCGGAACTTTAAAAGAAAGTTTAATAACGATAAGAAGGGTTGATATGCTGGAGTATTATAAAACTGTGTTGGGAAAAGTAAGTTTCGATCCCATCCTATTTCGCAAGGAACTTAGAAAAGCATTCCGTCAATTGGCGGGTACAGAGCGCATCGCTCTAAGAGATTGGCTCAAAGATAGCAGCTACATATAACCAACTACGAAACCGTCTTCTGTGAGGCGGTTTTTTTTATGCCGATAAAAAACAACAAGCCCAAGGCATAGGCTACCACATCCCACGGATCGCTCACCATTTCGTAACCCAAATAGGGAAACACCCATTCAAACATCAATGCAGCATATAAAAACGAAAGCATCAACATCCGCCGGTTGAGGCGAAAATGAACGCCATATAACAACCGCATTGCATCTTCACTGATGCCTAGAATTATTGGGAGAGCAAAAAAATCGGCGAAGTAAAACTGAATAATCGTTGGAAAAACCCACGAAGCTGAAAACAATTTGAAAAGAAAGTATGCCGCGAGAGAGGCATTGAACCAAACAGCATGGACATTAAAATCTAGCCTGGAGTAGCTGCCACTAGCCATATGATAAACGATAGAATGACCCAATAGACGAACCACGCAGCGCGCAAAATCAGAACAAACACCTGGACAAAAGGGTTGCGTGAAGCTTTGAGACGATTGATGACTTTGTCGAGCCAGCCGGGCGGTGTATTCTCCCGTTGTATGCGCCTCACCTCGTCTTCTTGCTGGCGAATAGCAACAGGATCAATAAGTTGTTGGCAATTGATACAATGCGAAGAGTCACCTGTGTTCCAAGTGCCACAATGCTGACATTTTCTTGAAACCGAGGCCATAATTAAGCTTTCGTATCTGTATAGTGGCGAATCATTACGACTTGATCAGATTCTTCTTCACGAGATTCAAAAATTCGCGTGGGACAGCTGTTTTCAACTTGATGTCTTTACCCTCTAGATCCATGATATCGATTGCAAAGAAATGCAGCCCCAACCTACCCATTGATCGATCTGCTTTACCACGACGAGCATAACCAGGAACCTTCATTTCCATCATTTCCATGTACGACAGCAGCTCACTGAAAGCCTCTTTGAGCATTTCGAAACGCACCAAAACGTACTTTACCCCTTGGTTCATGCGGCGATAAGGAATTGAAAATCCGTCTTCAACATCCTTATTCTGCTTGCCGAAAATACCATCTTCTGGAAGCGTACCTTCAGCCACCATGTAGTAGCGCTTCGGGTATTTGTTCCAGTTTTCTTGCAGCTTAGAGCGGGTGAAGCTGTTCTTAGCGATGACAATGATTCCGCTTGCGTCTTTCGGTAATTTATTGACAAAATGTACCTCTTTCAGCTTCGGATCTCTTCCAAACATCCACATCTTCATCAACGAAAACGCCGATCGCTTGCGCGGATCAGGAGAGGCCGTGAGCCAACCTGCAGGCTTCTCAAAAGCCAGCATATTCGCGTCTTCATAGAGAATCTCGAACGGCACAGAGCGTACGTTCGTGAAAAACATTTGAGGCTCGGAGTGAACTTCGATAATTGTTCCCATTTTTACTTCAAAAGTTGGGACAACTATCACCTTACCTCCTACCTTTACATAGCCGTGTTTAATGGCTTTTCTTCCTTTGTTGACCGACTTATATTGCATTCCCGCAATTACTGCGTAGAGAATTGGTCCGTCGGTTGTGGCTTTAAACTGCTGCATTGGTGCAAAGATAGCGAGATAGCGGCACAACTGAGTAGTAAATTACAGATTCTCACAAAGTGAACATTCCAATAAGCAATCAACCACGAGTCGTAATCATCGGCGGAGGCTTCGGCGGGTTGAATTTAGCCAAGTCGTTGCGCAACAAACCATTCCAGGTAGTTATGTTAGATAAAAACAACTACCACGCATTTCAACCATTGTTGTATCAAGTGGCAACAGCCGGATTGGAACCCGATAGTATCGCTTACCCCTTGCGGAAAATTTTCAAAAACTTCAGAAACCTACATTTTCGAATGGCAGAGGTGAAAAGCGTTGATACAGAAGCGAATGAAGTGATCACAGACATCGGAACCCTATCATACGACTACCTCGTAATCGCCACAGGTTCGGCGACAAATTTTTTCGGCAATGAGCAGCTCGCGAAGTATGCCATGCCCATGAAAAGCGTTCCCGAAGCATTGAACATTCGCAGTCTGATTCTTCAAAACTTTGAAAAAGCGCTGATTACCGACGACATCAAAGAACGCGAAGCATTCATGAACATCGTTATCGTTGGTGGCGGACCAACAGGCGTTGAGCTTGCAGGAGCTTTGTCTGAACTGCGCCGACATGTATTACCGAAAGACTATCCAGATCTCGACGTTCGTCGGATGTCGATCAACATCATCGAAGCATCACCTCGCCTGCTATCAAGCATGGATCCACGCTCATCTGAAGAAGCGCTTGAAACCTTGACGGATCGGGATGTGCAGGTATGGACAGACGTCCGGGTATTGTCTTATGACGGACAAACAATGAAAGCATCCAACGGTATGGAAATTCAGAGCTACAACCTCATTTGGGCCGCTGGCGTTGAAGGATGTGTTCCGACTGGTTGGACAGAAGGACAATTAAACAGAG
>JANRAA010000242.1 GCA_030728235.1 Flavobacteriales bacterium | reverse complement strand
GGAATAAACTCCCCGTTCAACATTAAATCCATACCAGTAGCAAATCCACGAGCTTCATTGCGAGCAGAATAACGCAATCGCACGTTATCGACCTCGTAAGGGATTATGTTGTTCAGGCCTTTGTAATAAACCTCCCCAACCAATTTAAATGGACGATCGAATGCGGTGAAGAGGTAATTCACACCTCCAACTATGTGAATTGAGCGCTGGGCTTCTATGTTCGGGTTTACATTTCCATCGTAGCCGCGCATTTCACGATAAAAGGCAGGTTGATAATAGTATCCACCTGCAAGATTGAAAACTACATCTCTTAATTTCAGGGTGTCGTTTCCGTTTTTGTGCCACTTGGGAATGTAGGAAAGGTGAGCACGCGGACCGCCCACAAACTCGTTGTTGAATGTCCAGTAGTTACCTCTCAATCCAAAATTGAAGTTCCAATCTTCACCTTTGGCGTTTTTTCTGCTCCACGTGTTTTGAATGTAGGCCATGGCGCGGACAGATGAAACATTGTTTGTGGCTTTCACAACGTTTGTTAGAATGATTTCTTGGTCATTCACCAAGCCTGGAGTACCATATCCGATGCTGTCGTTCGGGTAAGGCTGGTTGTATCCAGCACTATCAAGCAACGACCATTCACTCAATCTATCGTTGATGCTTTCTATCTGCGCTGTAGCGCCCCATTCAAGAAAATGGCGTCTGTTGCCAATTTCTAAAGACCCTTTGTGGGTGAAATTCAAAACGGTAGCATCCAGATCATTTCGTGCATGGTTTAAGAAACCGCCAACACCTCTGTTGGCGAGCACCTCACCAAAACCGTCTGAACCGAGGTCACGCTCCAATTCATCCAATGAGTACTGTCCGTTGATATCGAAGGTTTCGTATTCATAGGTCTGAAAAGCCGACGCTATAAAAGTAAGCTTCGATACATCTGAAATGCGATCTGCTGAAAAGGCTCCGAAATAGGTGTTGAACCCTGTATTCTCTTGTCCGTCAAAAAACACAGTCAAGCGCAGTGCTTCATTGATGGTTCCGACATCTGTCTCTCTGGTTTGAGGAATGAAATTGTAACGGTTTCTGCTTACGTTACCAAGGAAATGAAATTCCCATGGTCCATGCTCATCGGGGTTCCACGTGAGGTAAGTCTGGAAGTCGAGGTAGGTAGGATTGTAATCTCCACGTTCATCCAATGTGCCGAGAACGTATGAGTTGTTTCGGTATCGGAATCCGCTGTTGTGGCTAAAGGTTTTTTTCTTGTTGATGTCTTCAAGTTGCACAGATAGGCCCATCAATCCCATTGATACTGCGCCTCCAAAATCAGTT
This sequence comes from Flavobacteriales bacterium, assembly GCA_030728235.1. GTDB lineage: Bacteria > Bacteroidota > Bacteroidia > Flavobacteriales_D > Sanyastnellaceae > RI-182. Next base: position 1,827 of record JANRAA010000242.1, on the reverse strand, counting down.
GGTTTTCGGTATTTAATGTCCAATACCGACGACATGCGATCTCCATACTTCGATTCAAATCCTCCAGCAGAGAAGAGGATGTTATCGACAATGTCTGGGTTGGGAAACGACAATCCTTCTTGTTGGCCAGCCCGCACCAAAAACGGACGATATACTTGAATGTCGTTTACATAAACAAGGTTTTCATCGAAGCTACCTCCGCGAACGTTGTATGAAGAACTAAGTTCACTCGTGAAGTTCACAGGGGCTTGCATTAGCAAATCCTCAATGGTTCCGCGAGGAGACGGTATTCTAGCTGCAACTTTTGGTTCGATGCGTTGAATGGGTTGCGAACGATCTCCTTCACCAAGAATCTCAATTGTTGTAATTGTTACCCCTTTTAAGAGCTGAATATTTTTGATAACACGCTGTTCAGCCTCGAGTTTTAGATCGAGTTCGCGGGTTGAATAGCCAACAAAGCTAATTACCAAGGTGTAATTTCCGGGCGGTAAATCCAGTCGATACTGACCGTCTCGATTTGTAGATGTCCCCAGCTGCTTATTGTCTTTCACAACAACATTCGCACCTGGAATAAGCAATCCCTCGCGATCACTAACAACTCCTTCTACAATGGCATTTTGGCCGATTGATAAAAAAGCAGAGAAAACAAAGATGAGCGTCAGAATCCTATTCATCGCCGGCGAAGCTACCAAATTTTGAAAGACGGTACTATAACGACATCTTGTTAAACTTGGTATGATATGTTTTAATTATTGAGCAACAATGGCAAATCCATAACCTATAAATGAAATCTCATTGCCAATCAATGTACAATTATTGCCTTCTAATAGCTGAGGATATGCTTTCTGAGTGTTTGGCAACGAAATAGTCGTAGGTTTCTTCGCAAAGACAATTGTTGTTATCTCACCGAGATAATTGCGTTCAAAAACCAAAGCTTGATCATCTGATTGAATGATTTTTGTCCCACCGTACATCAAACTCATTCTGTTTCTGCGCAGTTTCGCCAATTCGCCAGTTGCATCTCGCAACGCTTGCTGATCTTCATTCAGATTATCGAACTGCATAACGCGTCTGTTATCTGGGTCATTGCCTCCTGGCATTCCGATTTCATCGCCGTAGTATACGCATGGTATTCCAGGGGTAGTCATTATAAAAGCAATCAAAGAGCGCATCTCATCAAAACCTTTGCTATCAACGTTGTTGATTTCTCTCGTCCAACCTGCCAGCTTGGCATCTTCTCCAAATTTCACCGATCCATCAGCATAAGAAATGAATCGTGCACGATCTTGGTTTCCTGTAATATTTCCCATCAAGTGATGTGCTCCGTAGGCTTGAAGTCCTTCGTTGAACACACGTGCCAGGTTGTTAAATCCAGCGTTCGGATTGGCAAAAGCATCCACAGCTGCGTCATAAAGGTTGAAGTCGAATTGAGCATCCAACATCCCTGAAGACACGTAGCTGCTGATCAATTCAGGGTTTCCGTATGTCTCGCCGATCTGAAAAATTGTCTTGTTCTTGCCAGCGGCAAGGATGTTGGACTTCACCTTCATTGTCAAGGTGCGCCAGAAATTTTCAGGTATGTGTTTCGTCGCATCATGTCTGAAACCATCAAGCGGATAGTTCTCAATCCAAAACATCGCGCTATCGGTCATAGCCTCAGCAACAATCGGATTCTCCAAATCAAGGGTAGCCAAAAAGGTATCGAACCAGGTTGTCAAGCGATGTTCATCCCATCTTTCGGTATTCATGGTTCCGTCGGGTAGATAGAGAGAAGTGGCCCAATCGGGGTGTAGTTTGTAGACAGGGTGGTTTTGGTGGACGTGGTTA
>JANRAA010000241.1 GCA_030728235.1 Flavobacteriales bacterium | reverse complement strand
CAAAACAAGAACCAGGGTCCGTGTTCGCGTTTACCGCAGCCGCACAAGTGATTGTTGGGTTTTGGTTATCAGTAACGGTAACGTTCTGAGTACAAGTAGCAGTGTTACCCGCGTTGTCAGTTACAGTCCATGTTACGGTAGTTGTGCCAATAGGGAAGGTAGCAGGCGCGTTGTTGGTAACACCAGCGATACCACAGTTGTCTGAAGTTACAGGAGCTGCAAGAACCACAGTAGCGAAGCAAGAGCCTGGATCCGCGTTAGCGTTTACCGCCGCAGCGCATGTAATGGTCGGATTTTCATTGTCAGTAACGGTAACGTTCTGTGTACAAGTAGCCGAGTTACCCGCATTGTCTGTCACAGTCCAAGTAACGGCAGTAGTCCCGATCGGGAAAGTAGCAGGCGCGTTGTTGGTAACAGATGCCACAGTACAGTTGTCAGAAGTAGCAGGAGCTGCGAGAACTACTGTTGTGAAACAAGATCCAGCAGAAGCAGGAGCAGTAACGTTTGCCGGACAAGTGATGGTTGGATTTTCGTTATCAGTAACGGTAACGTTCTGAGTACAAGTAGCAGTGTTACCCGCGTTGTCAGTTACAGTCCAAGTCACGGTAGTCGTGCCGATTGGGAAGGTAACAGGCGCGTTGTTGGTAACCGAAGCAACAGTGCAGTTGTCAGAAGCAGCAGGAGCTGCAAGAACCACAGTTGCAAAGCAAGAACCAGGGTTTGTGTTTGCGTTCACTGCAGCAGCGCAAGTGATAGTAGGATTTTCGTTATCAGTAACCGTTACGTTCTGAGTACAAGTTGCGGTGTTACCCGCGTTGTCTGTCACAGTCCACGTTACGGTAGTAGTGCCGATCGGGAAAGTAGCAGGCGCGTTGTTGGTAACCGAAGCAACGGTGCAGTTATCAGAAGTAGCAGGTGCGGTAAGAACCACAGTTGCAAAGCAAGAACCAGGGTTTGTGTTTGCGTTCACTGCAGCAGCGCAAGTGATAGTAGGATTTTCGTTATCAGTAACCGTTACGTTCTGAGTACAAGTTGCGGTGTTACCCGCGTTGTCTGTCACAGTCCACGTTACGGTAGTAGTGCCGATCGGGAAAGTAGCAGGCGCGTTGTTGGTAACCGAAGCAACGGTGCAGTTATCAGAAGTAGCAGGTGCGGTAAGAACCACAGTTGCAAAGCAAGAACCAGGGTTTGTGTTTGCGTTCACTGCAGCGGCACAAGTGATAGTAGGATTTTCGTTATCAGTAACTGTTACGTTCTGAGTACAAGTAGCAGAGTTACCAGCATTGTCAGTTACAGTCCAAGTAACGGTAGTAGTACCGATCGGGAATGTAGCAGGTGCGTTATTGGTAACTGAGGCTACAGCGCAGTTGTCGGAAGTAGCCGGCGCAGTGAGGACAACAGTAGCAAAGCAAGCACCAGAGTCTGTGTTCGCGTTAACTGCAGCTGGACAAATGATTGTAGGGTTTGTAGTGTCTATTGCAGCGAGCAGGAAGTCACCTAGCTCTACTGGACAATCATCGTTACCCCAGCGCACCCAAAGGTTGTAAGTGCCTTCAGATAGTCCGTTATAAGTAACAGACCCTGAGTTATCATTCACCTGTGATTGGTATGACACTCCTCCATTTAGACTGAATTCAATGGCAGATCTTCCAGGAGTGTCGCTAAAGGTGAAAGTAATGCTACCATTGGAAGCGCCACAAGTTGGAACACCGACAGAAACTGTAGCGTTTGGAGCTACCATTGTTGTAAGGGTTACCGCGTCGGTCGAGGTGCAACCATTGGCGTCGGTGACTGTCACCGTGTAGGTAGTTGTAGAACCAGGGGAAACAGCATGAGATGCACCAGCACCCAGACCATTGTTCCAAGAGTAGGTATAAGGAGCTGTTCCACCAGATGCTGATCCAGTGATTGTGTATGGCGTACCGATGCAAACACTAGCATCCGCGCCAGCGTTGGCCACCAAAGAATTATTCACCACAACCGTTGTTGAGCACGTGCTAACATTTCCGTTTACATCGGTCACAGTCCAGTTTACTACTGTAGTGCCGAGCGGGTAGTTTCCAGAAGCGTTATTGCTACCGGTTCTATCGTTTGTTATGCTTGCTATACCGCAGTTATCGGTTGCTGTTAGCACAGGCATAGTGATATTTGCAGAGCATCCGCTTGCGTTGGCATTGGTGGTAATGTTGGCTGGACAGTTAATTGTCGGCGCTTCGTTGTCAAAAACGGTGATGTTGAACGAACAGTTATCAGATGCCGCGCCGCCCATAATACCTGTGTATGATATTGTGTATGTCCCAAGTGGCATGAAAGAACCTTGAACGAAAGGCAATCCATCGGTGCGATTGAGAAGAACGCCATTACAGTTAGAAATTACTGTAGGCAGCGGCCAGGTAACATTTGCTCCGCATAGGCCGGGAGTTGCTGGGACCATCATATCTGCAGGACAGACCAGTGCTACGGACACGTCTTGAAGTTCGAAAGATTGGGTTGCACTTAGAACTTCTGAACAGATGTTCCAGGTTGCAGTAATGTCTATTGATTCAACGCCTTCTGCAGTAAAGTCTTGTGTACCGAGAAGAGCAAATATTTTTACAGTTTCGTTTGCTGCAAACGACACAGTAGTCGGCGCAGGGTTCATGAAAATGTCTACTAACGAGTAATCGACATTGTAGATTGCTGTCCCACCGAAAGTCAAGTCAACATCCAAGGCAACAGTGGTGTCTCCACCTCTTTCCAATCGGAAAATACCGAACTGGCAACCTTCAACAACGTTAGGGAAAATAGGGTCTGGATTGATATCCACCAATTGACCTGGACAAGAGAAGCTTTTCAAGAATACGGCAGAATCCCAGCTGCTATCACCAGCATCGGCGATAACCAATTTTACGTGGTAGGTTTGACAAGGGACAACCACTCCCTTTGCAGAAAGTGGAACAGTGAAACCATCATGTTGAAGGTTTACACCTCCAGTGTTATCTGTAAAGAAAGCAGCGTTAGCGAGACTTTGACAGTTTGCAGGATCCATTCCACCGCCAGGAGTACCGTTGTTAACGCTACCAATTGCCACACCGGTCCCATCTGGTAGTATTGCAAAGTTTTCAGCACCGTTTGAGAAAGGACCGGCGATACCAGGACCACTCACGAAGAATGCGAAAGCATCGTTAAAGTCGGAACATACCCATTCGTTGTACTCTTCTGAGGCGAATACGAAATCGATTTGCAGTGTATCACACTTTGGCACTACATCAAACTCAATCACACAAGCATCTCTCGAGGCCAATGGAGAAAGCAACAAAATATCCGGATCGGCATAGTCTGGTCTATTGGAAGATGACTCACCGGTGTTGTTTGGACCAATTGCTTGGTTGCAAGTTCCAGTGGATAGAATGATACCTTGATCCAATCCCAATACTCCATCAGGCGTATAGGTGAATGTTCCATACTGTTGGTTTTGACCGGCAGTGATGGTAAAGTTGGAGATCGTCAAACCAGTTCCTTCAATCAAATTCTGCATGGCTGCAATCGACGCGTTTTGGTCGACTACAAGCTGAGCAGAAGCTGTAGTGAATAGCAAGGATAAGACTGTTAAAATACTGATTGGCAGTATTTTGGATTTGGTAATCTTCCCGAAATTCGGGCAAGGGATGGCCTGTTTCATAACTTCGTTATGATGAGTGAATGATGAAAATGATGATGATGTATGAAGAGGGTTCTTAGCCCCTAAAGTCCGTTCAGATGTTCCGCTGATTTTCAGGTTGAACTGATGGTTTGCGGTCGGAGTGTTTGTAGTCGTATCTCATAAAAGTGAATGTTAGAGATTAGGTTAGATAAGTTTCAAAAAATGGTTTTCGGGTTCTTATACCTTTGGACTACATAAAAGGTTATGTTTTCTTACAAGTTTTGTAGGACAAATCTCACAAGTGACAGATAATCAAGTAGATATGCTATAAATAATTGATTGATTTTTTATTTTATCGTTCAAATTTGGAAATTGAATAGGCAATAACCAGAAAGGGCCGCCTCATTACGAGACAGCCCTTTCAGGAGTTTTAGTGAATATTTTTTAGAACAGGTTATACAGATTCAGGGAGCAGCAATGAGAGTTCAGCTCGGCGATTTAGTTTATGTTGAGCTGTTGAGCAGAACTTGCCATCTGAACAATCGTTTACCAGCTCATCTTCACCATTCCATTCCAAGACGATACGGTCGGATGATATTCCGGCTTTTACCAAAGCATCGCGGGTCGACATTGCTCTTTTCTTTGAGAGAAAGAGGTTGTATTTTTTATCTCCACGTGCATCGGTGTGCGCGTTGATTTTGATTTTCAAGTCAGGTTGATCCGCTAACATGCCGATGATTTCACCGAGTTTTCCGAATTCGTTTTTTGAAAGAACACCGCTATCGAATGCGAAGTATACGGCTCCAGCCGACATTACTAAGCCCTCTGGTGTTTTCCGTACGGTTCCATTTCCGCCTGAGAAAGAGAACATATCGTCAGCTTTTACAATACCCCCTTCGCTGTCGGCACTTGCTGAAAACAGCTCTTTGAATTTAGCAGCATCGAGTTGTTGGGCCAATAGCAATGGCTCTTCGGTGAAGGCGTAGTTGAATTGTTGTGTAGCATCCGCGAAAGCGACATCTTCATTGTCGGGAGTGAAAAAAACCTTCATCTCTCGTCCGTCTTGCGTTTGCCAGGTGAGGACATGCAATTGATTCTTGGTAATTTCAAATTCTGCTGTTGGTTGTTTGTTGACGTCGAAGTAAGCGACGCCACCATTTTCGACATTTTTAATGAAGACACGGCTACCTTCTTCAGGGCAATTCATATCTGTGGTTTGCCACATTGCTTGGAAGTAAGAGCGTTCGCCGGTATTGTTAAATGCGTAGTTTGTTTGATCTGTGAGGTTGCGTTCTTTCCATTTTTGAGCAGGAAGTTTTTTCTTTCTGAAAGCACTTTCTCGATAGGTAAGCACTTGTGCATCGGCTAAAAACTTGCCTGCATTTGGAGAGTCGTAAGCATACCTCAATCCGAGGGGTGTTTTTTCTGGTGTGCAGTGCATCACAAACTTTTGATCCTCATGTTTCCATGTAATTTCGAAGGTGTCTTCACCGTTTAGACTAGCGACAAAACTGCCACGTGCGGCTGATTTGGTGTATGCTTCATCGGTGCGAAGGTTTCGAATTTCGACTTCTTTCGGATTCATAGGAAGTCCTTCAGATGACATCAATACGATTTCAGTTTCAACCACTTCATGCCAGGTTTCCCACCAGAACAAATCGTCGCCACCGGAGGTTGCTTCACGGTCGCTGCAGAAATATCCGAACTCATCACCGATGTACATCATTCCGAAGTCGTCGTCTCTACTATTTACGGGCATTCCGGGATTTATAGCTTCACCAGATCCATTTGGAAAACCGAAGAATATATCCAATCCGCCCAAGCCGGGATGTCCGTTAGAAGCAAAAATAAACTCTCCCTTCGGCCCAAAAGCTGGGTAAATTTCATCGCCTTCGGTGTTGATGTTTGCATTCAAAGAGCGTGGCTCACCCCATCCTGATTCAGTGCGCGTAGCGACATAGATATCAAAACCATGTCCGTCTTTGTTCGATGAGAAATACAAAGAGTTGCCATCTGGGGAAAGCGCTGGGTAAGCTTGGCTTGTGTTTGGGTCGTTGAACGGAAAATCTTTCGAGGTTTTCCACTCACCGTTCACCAGTTTGAAGCTGATGATAGCTGATGCCACGGCAGGTGTTCCGTTGAGCGTTGGTACTTCTTTTTTAGCATAGAAGCGTGTTACATACAGCACATTTCGCATGCGGTCGTAGCAAGAAGGTCCTTCGGAAAACAACGAGTTCACTTCTCCAGCTACGGGTTCTGCTGAGACGAGGTTGAACATGTCGTCAACGCTAGTAGCGTATAAATCATAATCCACTAAAAACCGCTTATGCGGATACCAACCATCGTCAATGCCGCTTGCGATTGGAACAAACATCAGCTCTTCACCTTTCGCAGGGGGCCCGAGTGATCTGCCCACATTCGCGCCCAAACTGGCTGTGTTGAAGTTTGGTTTATCGGAAATGAGTGCTTGGAAGTAGTTGGGATCGTCATGCAGGCGCTGTGCGCGGGAGTCATCGGGAGCGTGCTCGAAGAATTGGTTTATCCAATGCACGGCAGCCTCATCTTGACCTAGAGATCGCAAAGCGCTGGCGCAGTAGTAATAATCCATTTCGTCGTAAGGGCCTGCGAGGACAGACTTTTGGTACCACTCCACCGATTCTTCTTCCATGCCCAGAAGGCGATAGCAATCAGCAATGCGGCGAAGGATGAAAGGATGGTCAGGTGCTTTGGTGTGCGCAATTTGAAACATCTCAAGTGCATCCAAATAGTCGAAAGAACCAAAGAGTTCCTCAGCTTTTTTGGCTTGTCTTGGTAGCTCAAGATTGTCGGTAGCTCCCACAGTGACTGCGAAAACACAGACCAACCAAACTAAGATCACAAAAGGGCGTACGTTTTTCATTTTACGAATTGTCGTTTCTTTTACCACCAACAAGCGTTGCAAGTTTATCGGACTCCGCCCTATAAAAATGTCAGACACGACTTACATGGCCTCCAAAAGCGCGCTTTATTCCTCTTAAAATCATTATCTTCGCGCATTCAAAAAATGAGCTGAATGGCCTCTAAATATCCTGAATACAAACAGTTGAATCTTCCAGCGCTGGCCGACGATGTGTTGAAGTTTTGGAAGGAGAATAACGTATTTGAGAAAAGCGTCACCTCTCGCGAGGGAAGTGCGCCTTTTGTCTTTTTCGAAGGTCCGCCATCGGCGAACGGTATGCCAGGCATTCACCACGTCATGGCGCGTGCTATTAAAGATATTTTCTGCAGATACAAGACCTTAAAGGGATATCAAGTAAAACGCAAAGCGGGATGGGATACTCACGGTTTGCCTGTGGAGCTTGGTGTTGAGAAAGAGCTTGGCATCACCAAAGAAGACATAGGAAAGACCATCAGTGTTGAAGAATACAACGAAGCATGCCGTAAAGCGGTAATGCGTTATACGGATGTTTGGAATAACCTCACTGAACAGATGGGCTACTGGGTTGATATGAACGACCCGTATGTAACGTATCAAAACAAATACATTGAATCGGTTTGGTGGTTGTTGAACCGCATGTACAGCAACGATTTGTTGTATAAGGGTTACACCATACAACCGTATTCGCCGAAAGCAGGTACGGGGTTGAGCAGCCACGAGCTGAACCAGCCGGGTACGTATCGCAATGTGAAAGACACCACAATCGTAGCTCAGTTTGAGGTGAAGGCCGAGAGCATGGATAAGTTCTTGTCGCTTACCAACGGCAAATTGAACGGAAAGGCGTATTTCTTGGCATGGACCACTACACCGTGGACGTTGCCATCGAATACAGCGCTTACAGTTGGGCCAGAAATCGAATACATCATTGTAGCAACTACAAACCGCTACACGGGAGATCAGATAACGGTTGTGATGGCCGCTGCCCTTGAAGGAAAGCACCTTCCTGTGAAAAAAGATGAGCCATACGAGATCCTTGGTCGATGCAAGGGCTCAGACTTGGTGGGCATGAAGTACCATCAGTTGTTGCCGTATTGCCAACCAATGGATCGTCCCCAAGAGGCATTCAGAGTTATTCCTGGAGCTTTTGTTACTACAGAAGATGGAACGGGTATCGTGCATACAGCACCAACGTTCGGTGCAGATGATGCCCAAGTTGCGCGTGAAGCGGGAGTTCCTCCGATGTTGGTTGACGACGGTGCAGGCAATGCGATTCCTCTGGTTGATTTACAAGGGAAGTTCATCGCTGCCATGGGAGATCTTGGAGGCAAATACGTAAAAGATGAATATTACGACGACGATCAACGCCCAGAGCGCTCGGTGGATGTCGAAATAGCCATTGGCCTCAAAGAACGCGGACTGGCTTTCAATGTTGAAAAGTACGAGCACACTTACCCACATTGTTGGAGAACCGATAAACCAATTCTTTACTACCCGCTCGATAGCTGGTTTGTCCGCGCCACTGCCGGAAAAACACGCATGTCTGAGCTCAACAAGACCATCAACTGGAAACCTGAGAGCACGGGTACTGGAAGATTTGGTAACTGGCTCGACAACTTGAACGACTGGAATTTGAGCCGCTCAAGGTTTTGGGGTATTCCAATTCCGATATGGCGGACAGAAGATGGCAAGGAGACGCGCTGCATAGGTTCTGTTGAAGAGCTTAAAAGCGCTTGCGCGGATGCCGTAAAAGCAGGTGTGATGACGAACAATCCGTTCGATGCTTTCAACCCTGCCGATATGTCTGATGAAAACTACGACACCTTTGATCTGCACAAGCCGTTCGTTGATGCCATCACTTTGGTATCGGATGAAGGCAAGCCGATGAAGCGCGAGACTGACTTGATCGACGTGTGGTTTGATTCTGGTGCGATGCCTTACGCGCAATGGCACTATCCTTTTGAAAATAAAGACTTGATCGATAAAGGATTGGCTTTCCCCGCAGATTTCATTGCTGAAGGAGTAGACCAAACCCGCGGTTGGTTTTATACCCTGCATGCCATAGCAACTTTGGTGTTTGATTCTGTGGCATATAAGAATGTTATCTCGAACGGCCTTGTTTTAGACAAGAACGGACAGAAGATGTCGAAGCGTTTGAAGAATGCTGTGGATCCGTTTACGACGCTCGATCAGTATGGCCCAGATGCTACAAGGTGGTACATGATCACCAATGCGCAGCCTTGGGACAACCTCAAATTTGATTTGGATGGAATCACTGAAGTGCAGCGCAAGTTCTTTGGTACGGTTTATAATACGTATAACTTCTTCGCGTTGTATGCGAATATCGATGGATTCAGTTTTGCTGAACCAGAGGTGAATTTTGAAGAACGTCCGGAACTGGATCAGTGGATTTTATCGCGTCTGAACACACTTGTTAAACAGGTAGACGAAGCCTATGGGACGTATGAGCCGACAAGAGCCGGACGACTCATTCAAGATTTCGCCGTTGAGGATTTGAGTAATTGGTATGTACGTCTCGGACGTCGCAGATTCTGGAAAGGAGAATACAACACAGATAAGATTTCAGCATATCAAACGTTGTACACCTGCCTTGAAGCGATCGCTCAGTTGTCGTCGCCAATAGCACCGTTCTTTAGTGAACGCTTGTATAAAGATTTGACCACCGTTTCAGGCCGAGGAGGCGTAGAATCTGTCCATTTGTCGACCTTCCCAAAGGTGAACGAAGACATGATTCGTCCGGAGATGGAGCAGCGCATGGATATCGCTCAGCGCATATCGTCGATGGTGTTGAGTTTGCGTAAGAAAGAGCGTTTGCGTGTTCGTCAACCTCTTCAGCGCATCATGGTTCCGATTTTGGATCCTGCTTTTGAAGGCATGTTGAAACGTGTTGAAGAGCTGATACTGAGTGAGGTGAACGTAAAGGAATTGACGTACTTGCACGATACCAATGTGCTCGTTAAGTCGATCAAGGCGAACTTCAAGACCTTAGGCCCTCGCTTTGGTAAAGACATGAAGGCGGTTGCTGCTTTGGTTGCGGGATTCGGACAGGATGAGATTGCTGAGATAGAGAAGGCGGGTGAGATCGCGATACAATTGCCAGGCGGACAGCAAATGTTGCAACTGGCGGATGTGGAGATTCAATCGCAAGATATCCCAGGTTGGCTTGTGGTATCTGATGGTGGAATAACCGTTGCTTTGGATATAACACTTACACCAGAATTGGTGCAAGAAGGTATTGCAAGAGAGATGGTAAACCGCATTCAGAATTTAAGAAAAGACAGTGGTTTGGAAGTTACCGATAAGATATCGTTACGCATTGGTCGTAACGCTGAAATCGAGGCAGCTGTCCAAAACAATTTAGATTATATTTGTCGGGAGACGTTGGCAGGAAAATTAGAAATTGTTGATCATCTGGAGGGCGGACACGCCGTGCAGGTTGATGAGGAATTGTCGACGGTAATCTCGATTGAACGCATGAATTAAAAGAGTGATTATGGCTGAGATACGCTATTCTGACGACGACCTCAAAGAGTTTGAGGTGTTGATTTTAGATAAACTGGAGCAAGCGCGACAGGATTTGGATCAATTGAAGAGATCGTTGTCTCATGAAGATGACAACAGTACCGACGATACTTCACCAACGTTCAAAATGATGGAAGATGGTTCTGAAACCATGAGCCGGGAAGAGACAGCACAGTTGGCTGCTCGCCAGGAAAAATTCATCATGAGCTTGGAGAATGCTTTGTTGCGCATTAAAAACAAAACGTACGGCGTTTGCCGCGAAACAGGCAACCTGATTTCGAAAGAGCGTTTGCGTTTGGTGCCTCACGCAACGTTGAGCATTGAAGCAAAGTCGAAACATTAATTGTCGCCTTTCCGGCGTTAACCGGATATATGAGTAAATACAAACACGCCATATTTGTTGTGTTTGCCGTGCTGATCATTGACCAGATTTTAAAAATCTGGATTAAAATGAATTGGACCATTGGTGAGCATTTGACGTTGATAGACGGGTTTTTTGAGCTGCATTTCATTGAGAACAATGGGATGGCTTTCGGCATCAATCTACCTGGTGTTTGGGGCAAGTTGGCGCTCAGTTTGTTCCGCATTGCTGCTGTTGTTGCAATCGGCTTTTACCTGAAAAAGAACATTGATCAGAAAGCGCACAAGGGATTTGTTACGTGTGTAGCTATGATTCTTGCAGGGGCCATTGGAAACATCATAGATAGCGCTGTATACGGTGTGTTTTTCTCGCGCAGCTCTCTTGGGCAAGTAGCTGAACTGTTTCCAGCCGATGGCGGCTATGCATCGTCAGGAGCAATGGGTGGTTACTTGGAAGGGTATGTTGTAGACATGCTGCATTTCACCGTGCACTGGCCTAAATGGGTGCCGTATCTTGGTGGTTCGGGAGAGATCTTCCCTCCGATTTTCAATATAGCAGATGCCGCCATTTCATTGGGCATTATTTGGATCATCATTCGTCAGAAGAAGTTCTTCGCCGTAGAGAAAAAAGAAGATGTTGTTATCGACGTAGAGATAGCATCTGAAGAAGCTTGATATCAATGCTCTTCTAACTCAACCCAGTCGCCATGGCTTCGGATGAGTTCAACCAATGCGTCGACAGCTTCAGCCTCAGGGACATTTTTTTGAACCACTTCCTTCTCTTTGTACAAACTGATTTTTCCCGGTCCGGTACCTACATAACCATAATCGGCGTCGGCCATTTCACCCGGACCATTTACTATGCAACCCATGATGCCAATCTTGATGCCTTTCAGGTGACTGGTGGCAGTGCGGATTTTAGCAGTTGTCTCTTGCAGGTCGAAAAGGGTTCGTCCGCAACTCGGACAAGAGATATACTCTGTTTTTGAAATCCGCGTGCGCGTAGCTTGCAGAATTCCAAACGAAGTTTGATTGAGCATTTGTGGTGATGCTGTCTCACTTTCGATCCACACGCCATCACCTAAGCCATCAATGAAAAGGCCGCCAGTATCTGTTGCAGCATGCAGTAAAAAGGCGTCGGTATTCAAGTCGCCGTAGCTACGGCGGATGATAACGGGTACTTCACATTCAGCATGCATCAAGCGAAAGAAAGCTGCACGCTGTTCAGCCATGCCGTGTGCGTTTGTTGTCTCTAACACGAGCACAGCGGAAGAGTCATCTTTCAGCTTGGAAATGGCTTCTGGCGTTAGCTGGTGGATATTCGCACGGTAGAAATTAAGATCCTTGTGCATTACCACATCGGTATCTGCGATGTCCCAAATTGGATAGTGACGCTCTTTTTTGTCGCTATTGGCCCACGCTGCGCCATTCATAATGGCACCCAGCGTTCCTGGGATTTCGAATTCGATGCTTTTGTTTCCTACATAAACATAATCGCAGGCCATGTCGGTAAGGTTCCATTTGTCGAGCGGAACACTGTAATTGTAGCCAACAGCAAAAAATGTTGAAGGCTTCAACTCTCCGCGAGAAGAGAAATCTATCACCACACATGGTACGTGTGGCTTACCAATGTTTAGCACTTCAGCAGTATTGCGTCGGTGATAGCTGAACGGGTCAATCATCACAGGTTCTTCTGCAATAGGTGCGTGCTGTGTGCGGTTTGCATAGCGCTCAACGAGCATAGCGGCCACTGGAATTTCTGCTTCAGGCTCTTCTGTTAACGACACCCGAACCGTATCACCAAGTCCGTCTTCCAACAATAGTCCAATGCCTATGGCGCTCTTGATGCGGCCATCTTCTCCATCACCAGCCTCTGTAACACCCAAATGAAGTGGGTAGCTCATCCCTTCAGCCATCATTTCATGCACGAGCAATCGGTAAGCTTGCACCATGACTTGTGGATTGCTTGCCTTCATGGAAATCACCAAATCGTGGTAATCGTTATCGCGACAGATGCGTATAAACTCCATTGCCGACTCCACCATTCCTTTCGGGGTGTCGCCATATCTCGACATGATACGATCGCTTAGTGAACCGTGGTTGGTGCCAATTCGCATCGCACGGTTGAGGGCTTTGCATTTCAATACCAACGGTGTAAAACGCTCTCGGATTCGATCGACTTCCTCTTGGTACGAAGCGTCGGTGTACTCTATTTCCTCAAAGCGTTTTTTATCGGCGTAGTTGCCAGGATTGACGCGAATTTTCTCGATGTAATCGGCTGCTACTTCAGCAGCGTTTGGTGTGAAATGGATATCTGCCACAATGGGAGTGTCGTAACCGAGCGCCACCAGTCCTTCTTTAATAAACTTCAAATTCTCCGCCTCTTTTTTACTCGGGGCGGTGATGCGTACAAGTTCACAACCAGCCTCTATCATCCGCACTGATTGTGCGATAGTAGCCTCCGTTTTCATGGTGTCGGTGGTTGTCATCGACTGCAATCGAATGGGGTTTTCACCACCTAAAGCGAGTGAGCCGATGTGTACTTCTTTGGTAATGAAGCGTTTGTATCCAAAAAGATTGGGACAATAGACGAGTGACTTTTCCATAGCGATATCTACCGCAAGTTAACACCTACAGCGCTGAAAAGTTGCATTTAGGACATCACTTTAATATGTTGATTTCAATGCGGCGATTGGCCTCGTTTTCGCGCGAGTTTTTCGGACGTTTGAAGCGTTTTTCGGTTCCACCTTTTCCGATGCAAACGATGCGATCAGCGTCGATACCATAAGAAACCAGGTAGTCGCGGACAGTTTCAGCGCGAGCCAGCGACAATTCTTTTCCGTTTTTGTAGGCCTTTCGTTCAGGATTGGTTTTGGCTGCCAACTTCAAATACCTGCGGCCCATGTGTCCGTTTACATGTCCTTCAAGCTCAATGCGCAACTGCGGATTTGCATTCATGAAGAGCAATAGCGCCTCCAGCGTTGGGAACGATTCATCGAGACAAGCAGCTGAGTTTCCTTCGAAATAGATGTTGTTAACGATGAAGTCGGTTTGGCTTCCATTCGCACTTTCGAAAGATGAAGGCACATCTCTATAACCTTCGAATTCTTCAGGAAACAAAACCACCTCTGGGTAGTTCAGTGGAGGAGCGTTTTCTTCTAAGAAATAGGCTGTAATGAGGATACAGTTTGGCAATTCTTCGCCCGCGAGAATGATTTCAGGCTTATCAAAAGAGCGAATTTCGAAGTCTTCGCTGTTTGGGAAAATTTTAATCAACCGCTGATAAACCAGTTGCGAGCGTTCACGGCCCAATTGCAACTCGTGAAATGTAACTTGACTTAAGTGGCACTGCGCTGCGATATCGATTTTCTCGACCGTATAGTCGTTGGCATAGTGCTCAAAAATTTTCATCGTTGCCTCGCCCTCTGAAGTCATCTCCGTTGAGTTTTCGATGAATTCAATTGTTTTTCGGACTTTAAAGGCGGCATCGGCGCACAGACTGGTAAACAGCAACATACAGAAGGTCAGGTACTTCTTCATGATCTGAAAGGAAAACTCAAATGAGTGAACAATGATTAGTAAGTAGGGTTAAATATAGTAACTTTTAAGGGGATTATAAAGTGTCTCCACAATACCCACTTCATGCTAGGATTTAGGTTTTCAGAATTTGTCCCCGATGCCAACAAGCAATCGCGTTTCGAACGTTTGCGCGATATTTTTTTGGAAGTAGCTACTTACACCTCCGGGGATGTTGATGAAGCCCTTGATTGGATGCAAGAGATTGATCGTCAGCACGGTCTTTTTGATGAAGACTACACCTTCGACGATTTTGTTGATGAGCTCAAAGCCAAAGGATACATCCGCGATTCATCTGACGAAGGAGGGCTAGGACTTTCGTCGAAAGGGGAACAGTCGATTCGGCAGCGGGCCCTGGATCAGATTTTTGGTAACCTCAAGAAAGGAACTACAGGGGAGCACAAGACAAGAACCACCGGCGGTGGGGATGAGTTGACCACTGATAGAAGGCCGTATCGGTTTGGTGACGGACAAGAGCAGATTGATTTTTCGGAGAGCTTGAAGAATGCTCAGATCAACAGTGGTACTTCAGATTTTTCGCTCACTGAGCGCGATTTGGAAGTCGTTGAGCGTGAATACAAGTCGATGACCTCTACAGTGCTCATGATCGACATCTCACACTCCATGATTTTGTATGGAGAAGATAGGATCACGCCTGCCAAGAAAGTTGCCATGGCGCTGTCTGAGTTGGTGATGCGAAAATATCCGAAAGACACCCTCGACATCGTCGTCTTTGGAAATGATGCGTGGGAAGTACAAATCAAAGACCTGCCTTATTTGCAAGTTGGACCGTTTCATACGAATACGGTAGCGGGATTGGAGCGAGCCATGGACATCCTCCGCAGGAGAAAATCGAGTAACAAGCAGATTTTCATGATTACCGATGGAAAACCATCGTGCTTATATGAGAATGGCGAGTATTACAAAAACAGCTTCGGACTGGATCCATACATCGTAAATAAATGTTTGAATCTCGCCCGCCAATGCAGAAAGTTGCGCATACCCATCACCACATTTATGATAGCGTCAGACCCATACTTGCAGCAGTTTGTAGAAGACTTTACCGAAGCCAATCAAGGCCGCGCGTTTTTTACTGGATTGCAAGGGTTGGGAGACGTTATGTTTACTGATTTTGAGAAGAATAGAAGAAGAAAGTTATAAGATGAACAAGAACAAACCATCAATAAAGACCTTTGGGGAGCTAAAAGCTGCGGGCATTAAAACACGATCTGTTCGGGATGAGATGCGCGAGAATCTGATAGAGAAGATCAAAACAGAAGCCCCCGTTTTTGCGGGGATTCATGGCTATGAAGACTCGGTGTTGCCTGAGGTGCAGCATGCTATTTTGGCACGACACAGCATGAATTTGTTGGGGTTGCGCGGACAAGCGAAGACGCGTATTGCGAGAGGGATGATTGATTTGCTTGATGAGTGGATTCCAATTGTGAAGGGCAGTGAGTTAAACGACGACCCATATGCGCCGCTTTCTGTTTTTGCAAGAAACCTTGTAAAAGAGCACGGTGATGAAACACCAATCACCTGGATGCACCGCAGCGAGCGATACGTTGAGAAGTTAGCAACTCCCGATGTAACCATTTCGGATTTGATAGGCGACGTAGACCCGATCAAAGCCATGAACATGAAGCTCGACTACGCCGATGAGCGGGTGATCCATTTCGGTTTGATTCCAAGAGCCAACCGCTCCATTTTTGTGATCAACGAGTTACCCGATCTACAACCACGCATTCAAGTTGCGCTGTTTAATATTTTGCAAGAAGGCGACATACAAATTCGTGGTTTTCAACTGCGATTGCCGCTGGATGTGGCTTTTGTTTTTACGGCTAACCCAGAAGATTACACCAATCGAGGAGCGATCATCACCCCGTTGAAAGACCGTATTCAGTCGCAAATATTGACACACTATCCACGTTCGATAGAGATTTCAGGTACGATAACCCAACAGGAAACCCGTTTAACCGATGAGCAGAGAAAAGCAGTAGTGGTTCCTGATTTGCTTTCTGAAATGATTGAAAGAGTAGCTTTTGAAGCGCGCGAATCAGAATTCATAGACCAGAAGAGCGGTGTGAGTGCCCGTTTGACCATTTCGGCCTTGGAGAACTTGGTGAGCACAGCTGAGCTGCGGATGTTACAAAGCAAATCGGCGCAAACCACAGCGCGCGTGTCTGACATGTTGGGCATCATCCCTGCTGTTGCAGGAAAGGTAGAGTTGGTATACGAAGGTGAACAAGAAGGACCGCGAAACGTTGCTTTGCACTTGCTTGGAAAAGCCATACGCACTCGTTTTCCGCAGGTTTTCCCGAACCCAGAAACCCTCAAAAGAAAGAAGCAGGAAAGTCCGTACGACCCCATCGTAGATTGGTTCTCAACAGATCACATCGAATTATTGGCTAGCGACGACGACCAATTGTACAGTGATAAGCTGAACAGTATTGGTGGATTGAGTGAGTTGGTAGACAAGTATTTACCGGGTACAGACAATCGTGAACTGTGGATGGAATTCGCATTGCACGGATTGGGAGAATTCAACTTACTGAACAAAGAAGTACTCGACCAAGCTGTTTCTTTCAGCGATTTGATGGACACCATTTTCAGCGACGACGACGAAGATTGATGTTGGTTTGATACCGAACCTTTGTAAAACAACAAAGCCGGCTCGTTAGCCAGCTCTGTATAAGTACATTAAGTAAACCAAAATCTAAGTACGAAGTAAACAGTAAAGCTCGCCGTGGCGAGTCTGACAGTAAACTCTGATATTCTTACGGGAATTGTCCTACAAGGGTTACAAAAAAAAAACAGGGCAGATCTCTCTGCCCTGCCTAACCTAACTTTAAACTATGTGCAAATGAATAACTTACACTAGCACTTTTAGTATTGTGGAGGCTCTTTTGCCTTTTCAAAAAATAGCTTGCTGTGGTAAAAGTATTGAAATATCAGTGTTGCAACATATCTTTCTTAAGAAGTAGTAAACAATTACTTGTTAAAATATTCACAAATGCGTTCCATTGTTTTGGGTAGTGTGCGGTTTAGTGATTCGGGGAAAATGGTTCGCTTGTTCACAGAAGACCAGGGTTTACGGTCTTTTCCGGTGATGGGGCTCGGGGCATCGAACAAGGGTCGCGCCCCAATGTTTCAACCGATGTCGCTGATAACCGCCGAAGAAGAAAATGCTAAAATTGGGAAGCTACCTCGCCTAACAGGAGTTCAAAGAGCATACATTTTCCAAAATTTATACACTGACCCCATCAAAAGCACCATTGCTTTTTTCTGCGCAGAGGTCACCGAGCGCGCTGTTGTTGAA